>CALJKZ010000337.1 GCA_937983085.1 uncultured Gemmatimonadales bacterium | reverse complement strand
ACCACCGTCGTCGGCGGCTGGAACACCTTCATTATGAGCACGGGCCGGCCGCGCGCCGTGACCTTCCTGCATCCGCACTTGCGGCGAGTGGCTTGAACCTTGTCCGAGCAGCTCGAACTCAGCACGGCTACCTTCGAGCCTGATGAGGACCCTCCCTCCTGGTACAACTGCGGCCGCGACCGCTGGGAGTACCGGGAGGGGGGCCCCGAGGGCTTCTTGCTCGGCGTCGTCCGCCGTCAGGCGAAAACGACGTACGAGTGGCTCACCCGATTCCAACACGCACACACCGACACGCTGCGACGCGCGCAGAGGTTCGTCCAGGAGGAGAACGAACGATGAAGACCGAACAACCCGTCCCGCGCCACGGCGCCAAACGAAACTGGCGCATG
This sequence comes from uncultured Gemmatimonadales bacterium, assembly GCA_937983085.1. Taxonomy (GTDB): domain Bacteria; phylum Gemmatimonadota; class Gemmatimonadetes; order Longimicrobiales; family Gaopeijiaceae; genus UBA2589. Next base: position 9,651 of record CALJKZ010000337.1, on the reverse strand, counting down.
GAACGAACGCCCCACACCCAGGAGTACGAAGGACCCGAGGGCGCCGAGATCACCGTCACCACGCACGACGAGCGCTCGGTCGTGGAGGAGTATTGTGCCCACTGCCAGACCTGGGTGCGCGTCGAGGGGGTCTCGGGGGCCCTGCGCTTCATGGCCCACCATGACTCCGGCGAGTGCGCGAACGGCCACACGAACGGCCGCCCGAGGGGAGGCTCGTAGTGGACGTCGCCCACAACCAGCGATGGAACGGCGGCCGCGACAGCTACCGTCCCGCCGGCGAGCCCATCGACACCCGCGCCTACGAGGTGGCTCCGATCCCCACCGACCGCGTGGCCAAGGCGTTCGTCGCACGACACCACTACTCCGGCACGATGCCCCCGGCCCGCTGGCGCTTCGGCCTTTGGCGCGGGGAGGCGCTCGTCGGCGTCGCCGTCTTCTCCGTTCCCCAGAACTTCGCCACCTACCGGGATCTCCCCGGAGAGCGGGCGGAGTGCGTCGACCTCGGGCGGTTCGTGCTGCTCGACGACGTGCCGGCCAATGGCGAGACCTGGTTTCTCGCCCGTGCTTTCGAGCTGTTACGCCGCGAGGGGGTCGTGACCATCGTCAGCTTTTCCGACCCATCCCCCCGGACTTCGGGAGACGGGACCGTCGTCTTCCAGGGCCACATCGGCACGATCTACCAGGCCCACAATGCGGTGTACCTCGGCCGCTCGAAGGCGGAACGCAAGTGGATGACCCCCGACGGTGGCGTGATCCCGGGGCGGGCGCTCACGAAGATCCGCCATCGCCGGCAAGGCTGGCGCTACGCGACCGCCGAGCTGGTCGAGCTCGGGGCCGAGCCCCTACGCGCCGAGGAGGACGCCGTCGCGTGGGTGAACCGCTGGGTGCCGGCCCTCTGTCGCCCTTTGCGTCATCCTGGTAACCACAAATACGCCTGGACGCTACGGCGCAAAGCGCGAAAGCACTTGCCACGCGGTCTCCCCTACCCCAAGCTAACGGGGATCCCTTCCTGATGGACGTCTTGACTATCGACACCTGGGATGCTGAGCCCCAGCGCGCGATCCTCGTTTCCTTGCTTTGCGGTCGCGCGACCCTGCAAGGCGACGCCGAGGAATGCCTTCATGCGCTCCAGCGAGACGGTCTGCTCACCTTCGACGTTCTCTCCGATGTGGCTCGTGACTGTGAGGTCGTCGGCCCCATCGACCCCAACCGTCCCGTGTGGATCGGGGAGCTTACGGCGGCCGGATGCCTCGTGGCGCTTCGACTTGCCCGCAGCGTCGAACTCCTGCGAGTCATCGCTACTGCGGCCCGACTCCTCAAGGGCGGCTACATCTGGGCCGGGGTCATGCTCGACGACGTCATGCGCGAGCTCGACCTCCGAGACCACCGCGATGGCCAGGTGGGAGGCATGTCGCCCTCCGAGTGGATGGAGGCTCGCAACTTCCGACACGTGCAAGCCCTGCCGCGACGCGACGGGCTCGATGCTCCCATGGAGGGACCCCGTGCCTCGGCGTAAGCGCGACCGTCGAGACTCCCTCACGGACCTCGAGGAGCGCCTCCTCGCGGACCTCCTTTTGGGCAAGCGCCCCAAGGGTCCTCTGCGGGCCGCCACGCATCTGGTGAAGCTCGGCATCTGCAAGTGGGTGGAGCCCGACGGGGTCCTGGCCCTCACGCCGGCCGGCCGTCGATTTGCCCGGGAGCTGTGGCCCGACACCATGGAGGTGCCTCCGACCGAGGACCAGGCATTGGCGGCGGCGCAGACGATCCGCGTGTCTCCCCAGCTTGCGCTCAACTTGCCCGGGGCCCTTGCCGAGCGTCCCCGTCCCGTGGACGCGTTGACCCGCGCGCTGGAGGGCGTCCCCAATGCGAAGGAGGCCGTCCAGCTTCTTCTGGAGCACTACCCGAATGGACGTGGTCTCCCCACCGCCAGCCAGAAGGCCCTCGAGAGCATGGGGCTGCCCGGCGCCGTTGTCCGCCGAGTGACCTCGGCTTTCGAGCTGGCCCGCGCCTGCTATGTCGACCGAAAGTCGCTCGATTCCACCGAGCCGGTGCTCTCGTCCGAGGACATGGCGAAGACGATCTGGATCAGTCAGAGCGTCGAGAATCTCGAGGTCGAGCATGTTTGGTGTGCGGCCCTCGACCCCCAGCGCCGCCTTCTTTCCGTGCATACCGTCGCGGTGGGCGGCCAGAGCGTGGTCGCCATCGCCATCCGTGACCTCCTCACCCCGGCCGTGCGCGCTCGGGCCTCGTCCTGCTTTCTCGCACACAACCATCCCGCGGGGGATCTCACGGTCACCGACAAGGACATCCGCCTCACGCAGCGTGTCCACCACGCAGCACAGGACGTCTTGGGGATCGCCTTTCTCGATCACCTGGTCCTCGCCCCCAGCGGCGAGTACGTCTCCATGCGTGACGAGGGCTTGATTTGAGCCTTTCCGCGGACGATATCTTCGCGGCCCTTTCCACGGACGCGCAGGACGTGGCTCGCCAACACGCCTCCATGAAGCGAGCGTTCGAGAACGAACTCGATGCGCGAAAACGCTTGGTCGGAGCCCTAGCGGCCGCCGTCCATCCTGCATTCGAGGTGATCTCCGAGCGCCGAGTGGCCCTCCAAACCTCCCCGAGCGAAGAGGGATCTCCCTCCGCCGCCTGTTTGATCCGGCTCCCCTCGCATCGGGGTCGTCCCCTCCACTTTTCCTGCGTCCAGACGCCCGACGGCGGGGTCGGGTGCATATTCGTCGAAGAGCATGCCAAGGACGTCTATGTTGCTTTGGAGGGGGAGGATCGGGACAAGGTCCTGCGCAGGATCTCGATCCCCGAGCTGGCCGGTCAACTCGCCGAGCTTCTCCACAAGGCAGCTCATGGCCGCATGCGGAAGCGCCGGGCGGAGGCCGAGGCGCTGGCCCGCAAGTTCTCGGCCGTAGCCACGCTCTTGTCGAGCTGAGACGCGATCCCGTCTGCGTGTCAAGAGCTGCGGCAGCGGCTCGGCCGGTGGCCATCTGAAGCCGTCCTGCGCGGGCCCTCGATTTTTCGTCCGGCTTTTGGTGCGACAGTCGCTCAATCTGTACAATGTCCCCTCGCCTGAAAGGACGGCGCGCCGGACGATGGACGGCGGGACGTCGCAGGCTTGCGCGCTGATGTTCCACCCTCTGCCTCCTCCCCGCCGCCCATGTCTCATGACAGCTCGCCGTCCACGTCCTTCCCATCTTTCGAGATCGTCGCGCGCTACCTGGGCGCCCTCGACCCAAGCGCGCCGGGAGAACACGGCGACTTTGCCTGGCAAACGACGGACGACCGCAAAGAAGGCAACGCGCATCTCATCGACACCCCCCATGGGTCACTCACCGATCACTATGCTCACCTCGCGCGCCTAAACACGTCCACGCCCGGCGCAGGCGTCCACGTCTGCATCCACCAGACCGATGGTGGCGGACGCACCGAGGAGCATATCGTCGCCCCGCGCACCGTCGTACTCGACTTCGACGAAGGGGGGCCCCCCGAGGGCGTCGGCGCACTTCCGGTTTCCATGGTGGTGGAGTCAGCCCGTGGTCCGCACCTCTACTGGCTCTTGGCCCCCGGGGAGGACCTCCACCAGTGGCGCCGTGTCCAGATCGCCATGGCGCGGAAGTTCGGGGCCGACGTCCACGCCTCCAAACTCACCCAGACCATGCGGGTGCCGGGCTTCTTTCACAACAAGGGCGACCGCGCCAAGGTCTGGATCCGCATTTGCGAGCCCCATCGACGCTATACCCTCGGCCAGCTCGTGAAAGGCTTCGAACTCGGCGACGAGCTCAACGCCATCCTCGCTGAAGAGGCCGAGAATGAGCGCCGCCGCGCCTCCGCAAAGCCCCCGGTGCGCGCCCTCTCCGACTACGACCGGATCGGGCGCGCTCGGGCCTACCTCCAGCACGTGGGCGGTGCTGGCGAGGGCAACCGTAACGAGTTCACCGCGCGTCAGGTCGTTCCCGTCGGATGGCGCTTCGGGATCCACGAAGACGACTGGCTCGCCGAGGTCTATCGGTGGAACGACAGCAACAACTCCCCTCCGCTTCCGGTTCGCGAGATCCGGAGCATCGTGCGCTCCATGTACCGCAAGCTTCAGCGCACCGGCGCCCCTTTCGGCAGTGCCCTCGACGAGGACACCACCGCCTACAAGCAGCGCCAGGAAGAGCGGCAGCGCCGTCGAGCCCAATACGACGAGGAAAACGAGGCTCGATGGGCGGCGACTCTCGCCGATGACCTAGCGGTGGACCCTCTCGTTCCGGACGCGAACATATCTACGCCCCGTCCCGATTCCGCAGACTCGCACGTCGCCGCAGAGGCGCAAGTCCATGGGCCCGATCCCGTGCCCCCTCCGCGTCCACGTCCCGAGCCCACGCCGTCCCCCGCTCTCTCTCTCAAAGACTTCCGGGACTTTAGGTACGGCACCCCGGTGATGCCCGATGGGCACCCGCTCACGACTCGAGGCAATGCGGCCCGATTTCTCGACGCGTGCGGGGACATCGTCCGCTTCTGTCCCCAGCTCGATGTCTGGTACGTGTGGACAGGCTCCCACTGGCGCAAGGACGAGCGCGTCGCCGTCGACAACCTCGCCCAGCAGGTGCTCGCGGGGATCCACCATCTCTTCGCCCACCCCACGGTTCAGTTTTCCAAGGTCGACACCGACCGAGAGCGCGCGAGGAAGATCGAGACCGTGAAACAGATCACCGCACACCTAAAAGCCTCGGAGTGCCCGCGGGGGATCCAGAACCTTCTCGGCTACGCTCGCTCTCAACGCAGCGTCTACGTGGGTCCGACCGACCTTGACCGAGACGACCTCCTCGTCAACACCGAAAGCGGGGTGGTCGACGTCCGCACCCTGGAGGTGCGCTCCCATGACGCGTCTCTGCTTCAGAGTCGTATTACCCGGGTGCCCTACGTGCCCAAGGCGCGCTCCGACCTCTGGAACAACTTCGTCGATTGGGCCATGCAAGGCGATCAAGACATGGTCCGCTTTCTCCAACGGGCCGCCGGCGTCAGCTTCACGGGCTCATGCGAAGACGAGGTGTTCTTCGTTTGTTTCGGCATCGGGGGCAACGGCAAGTCAACCTTCATCGAGACACTGCTCCAGATCGCCTCGGGCTACGGCCGCACCTGCGATTTCAGCATGTTCCTGCAAGACCCGCGGGGGCGAGCGGGCAGCCAGCCCAACGAAGAACTTTTGGCCCTCAAGGATGCCCGCATCATCTACGCGTCGGAGCCCGATCAAGGTGCCCGACTCAACGAGAGCCTGATCAAGAGGATTACCGGCGGCGAGCGAGTCACCGCGCGCCCGCTGTACGGCAAACCCATCGAGTTCTACCCGAAGTTCACCCTGTGGCTCAGCACGAACCACAAGCCTTCCATCCGCGGCACCGACGACGGCATCTGGCGACGCGTGGTCCTCATCCCCTGGGAGGCGTGCATCACCCCCCAGGCCAAGGACCCGCACCTCAAGCACAAGCTCGCGCGCCCGGACGAACTTCAGGGCATCTTGCGGTGGGTCATGGAGGGCGCAAATGCCTGGCACAAGGACGGCCTCCAGATCCCCGAGCGCGTCCGCGCCGCTACCAGCAACTACCGGGAAGACATGGACTCCCTTGGCGAGTTCCTGCACCAGCGCTGCCTCGTCGAGCGCGGCTCCGGCTATCGAGTCCGGTCGTCCTACCTCTACGACGAGTACCGGAAGTGGTGCGACGGTGCAGGCGAGCGGCCCTTCAACCAAAAGAACTTCACCCAGCTCCTTCTCGAGCGCGGCTTTCGAAAAGCCCGCAGTGGCTCACGGGGCCAGGTGGAGTTCCAGGGGATTGCGCTGCGTGCGACACCGGGCCAAGAAGCCGCCGAGGACGACGGGGCGTACGAGCGCGAGGAGCGTCTCGCTATCCAAGAACTCGAGAATGGGCCCGCGCAGCGCGGCCTGTACGACGACTAGCTGCGAGCGTTCCAGACGCTCTGATAGGCCACCTGTCCGACGAGATCGACGCCCATCCACACACGGTGCGCCGGCGAGCCCGCCTCGAGCTGGTCCGGATCCTGGGGCCACGGGAGGTCGGGCTTCACCTTCGAAAGAACGGAGCGGACGTAGGCGTCACGGGTCCCCGATGGCTCATCAAGAAGAGCGTCCTGCTGCTCCACCGCCTGGACGGCGGCGTCATAGGCTTCCGTGGCTACCTGTGGAAGAAGGTCGCACACCAGCCTCAGGATCTGTTCCCGCGCACCTGATGCCTCGCCGTCGGCATAGTTGACGGAGGACAAAAGCGCGTCGTCGATGGGCACGGCGACTCCCATCCGGAGGAGCGTGTCTTGGTCGATCTGGAACCCCACCTCTCCGTCAGGTGATGCGATCACGTCGTTGAGGGGGACGACGTCGCCCTCTTTCGAGCGGATCATCAGCCGTTCGGCTACGGTCCGCAGGGGAAAATTCGACTGAGAGATCCGTCCCTGTGCTCCGAGTTGGATGGCAATGGGGAGCCGAATGGCCTGCGCGATCCGGTTGCTTCCGCCGAGCGTGGCCCCGGGGACGAAAACCCCCGAGAGCTCGCCAGTGGGGGGCGCCGGGGACGGACCCGGAGTGACGGGGGGGGCACTGCGCTCGATGGCCCTGGCGGCAGCCACGGTCCCGACCCCAAGAACGGTGAGACCTGCGATGAGGCCGAAGGCAGTTCCGGCCGAGACTGGGTTCATTCGGCGGGGAGCATGGGGAGGCGGGTTGTAGTAGGGGCTGGGCTGGCTGTACATGGTGTCTCCGAGCGGCAGTCAGGCCGCAAGCTGGCGCTGGCGATAGTAGGTGTAGAACCCGTACCCCGCCGCGGCCAAGACCGCGACTCCCCCCACGCCGATTGCGACTTTTCCAGCCGGGGTTTGGTACCACTTGGTGGGAGGTGCCACCGGCACTTGAGCCGGCGGCGGAGGAGGAGGGACCTCCGGCGCCTGGTCGAGACTCCCCTGGTCGAGAGGAGGATCGTCGGGCAGTTCGTCCTCCCCGAAGTCGAAGTCATCGGGATCCGCCTCGGTGCCCCCTCCCTGCGTGACAGGTGGGGCGAGCCAGCTGTCTTTGGGGGCGAAGCGGCCGGGCCCGCGCTCCCACTGCGCCTTGTTGGCGTAGAAGCTTTCGCTCTGGGCCACCCCATACTCGGCACACCAGATCTTTTCGTAAGCAGTGCGTAGGAGCGTGCGGATCTTCTGGCGTGTTTTCTCTCGCGCCGCGATCATGGCATCTCGCAGTTGCCTCGCGGTCGGGGTGTGGCCGGGCCCCCACCACCCCCCGGTCTCGCCGTCCAGAAGTTCGGCGAACGTAGAGAAGAGGAGCGCGGCCACGTTCTCGTGTTCGCTCGGCCGTCCGCCGCCCCCCAGCGGCTCCTCGGGGTCGACCATCCACGTTTGGATCTGGATCCACTCCTGGTCTAGTCCGATGGGACCGTAGCCGCCCAGGCGTTTGTAGAAGGAGAACTCGCTGTCGGAAGGGCGAGCTGGGACCAGAGATCCCGACCAGGCCTCATAGTAGCCGTTGACCTTCTCGAGATCCTCGAGGGCGGACATCGCCAACTGACGCACCTCCGGCGCAGCGGAGGGGTGGATCTCACCTTGATCTACAGCCTCGATCATCCCCTCGGCTTCCTCAGCGAGGCGGTCTCTCTCTTCCTTCTCCTGATCCTTCTCCCATCCCACGATGGCGTTCGACGAGGCTTGGGGCGTCTCGGGAGTGCGCCCCTCCGCCGTCGTCAGGGTGGCGAACACGCCCGCAGAACCTTGGAGCCAGCGCCCGAAGTCGTTGTCGGGCACGAGGGGTGGCACCTCGACCACGTTGTCATCGACGCCCTTGTAAGGAACGCTGACCCGCAGCGTGTCCCAGCGGATATCGGCGTCCTTGACGGCGGGGGGGCACTTATCGAGGGTCATCGCCATGGCTGGTCCCAGCATACGCTGTCCACAGCCCGCGGCTCAAGCGGACCCTTCAATCGCCCGCTGCACCCTTCGAGCGGTAGATGTACGCCTCGGCCTGAGCCCGTATCCAGTCCTCGATGCCCTCCTCGTCGAGTTCGAGCTTCTCCATCAGTCCCACCCAGAACTCCTGAGAAAACCGCCGTCTCGTCTCCGCGACCGTCATGGCCATGGCTTCCTTGGCCTCGTCCGGTGTGAGCTTCCCGTCTTTGGACGCCTCCTTCAGCGCCCGCACAGCCGTTTGGGAGATCATGTCCACGGCCGATCCGATCTCAGTCCGAGCGAGCTCGACCTTCGAGCGTAAACCCTCATCCTCGATGCGTTGGGTGAGACGGTCGACCAGGCGGTCTCCCCATGCTTTGACCACCCGGCTCGCCACGGCGAGAAGCCCCACGCCGAAGGTGGCCAGCGCGATCCATAGGGCGTTCAGATACTCTTCGGGCACAGCTAGTCCTCCCTTTCCTCCTCATCGTCCTCTTTTTTTGAGGATACGTCCACCTCCGCAAAGGGATCCCCTGCGTTTTGAGGGTCCCGCTGGAACAGCTCTTCGATCCGACGAGACTGCTCTATCAGGTCGACCTTGTCCTTCGCTTTCCGCACGACGGGGTTCGGGTCTACCTTCCCCTTGGCGCGAGGATGCGCTGCATCGATTTTCTCGACGATGTATTCCGTCGAACGGCTGACCTGGATCTGGGTCTCGTCGGCCAGCTTGCCCAGAATCTGAATTTTTTGCTCGCTTGCTTCCATGCGCTCGTCGAGCTCGCCTAGCGCCTCGTCGACGTCTTCCTTTCGTTCTTCGGCCTGCCGGGACCTCACGGCATTGTCCTCGACACGCTTGACTGCCCAAACCAAACCTGTGCCGGCGATCCCCAGCGCGGTGGCGATGGCCCCCACATACAACGAGAGCGTCTTGGCTCGGTTGAGCTGCATCTTGGCGTCATCGAGATCCGCCTCCACGTTGCCGATGGCGCTTTGGCTTTCCTTGCGCTGCTCCTCGAGACGAGCGGCCTCCGCCTGCGCACGTTCTTTGAAGACCCGCGTCACCACGTCCTCCAGGGCCTCCTGCTCCTCGGCGGCGCGCCGTCCAAGCGCATAGATTTGATCCTCGTGCAGGTAGAAACGCCAGTCGTACCAAAACACCTCGCCGGATTTGGTGAGCATTCGGTTGCGGTGATCGGCGAAGCTCCCTTCGTTGCCGGCGCGGAGGCGTGTGATTGCCAGCTCGGTCGCCTTACGGTCGTCTAGGTGGACGAACTCAAGATAGGGGTTGTTGACCAGTTCGGGCTCCGACCACCCGAGCTCCCGCGTGAAGGCGGCGTTGACGTCGGTATAGAACCCCTCGAAGTCAGCCGAACAGATCAGCTCTTCCGAAACAGCAGACAGATTGTCGGCGGTCGACCGAGGCACGACCTAAGTCTACGGTGCTCGGGCCCTTCACGCCGCCCTGGGGGGAGATTGTGGGTGCGGCCCGTACCCCCCGCCATACCCCGGCGGGGGCCCCTGGAGCGCCCGGTACCGCTGGTGCTGGACGACGGCGTAGATGATCCCGGCTGCGGCTGCGGCCGAGGCCACGAAAATCCCGGCCCCGATGAACCAGGGCAGCGCGCTCTCTCCCACGTCTCGGACCCCTCCCTTGAGTTTGGAGGCGGACTCTCTTACGTCTTCCCAGAACTTGTCCCACCGCTCGCGCTG
>CALJKZ010000336.1 GCA_937983085.1 uncultured Gemmatimonadales bacterium | reverse complement strand
CTGCCGGAGCGGACCGTGGTGGGGAAGCACATCCTACGCAATGCCCTCAATCCCTTCGTGACACTCGCTGGCTACGAGCTCGGCACGCTCCTCTCGGGCGCCGCGCTCGTCGAGGCAGTGATGCAACTGCAGGGCCTCGGCTCCTTGATGCTCGAAGCGGTACGCTCGCTCGACGTCTTCGTCGTCATGGGCGCGGTGACCATGGGGTCGCTCTTGCTCCTCGTCGGCAATCTGCTCGCCGACATCGGCTTGCGTGCCGTCGACCCGCGCATCGACTTCGAGCGAGAGGCTGCATGAGCACCCGCGCACGGGCTGGGCTGTCCGTCTGGCTGAGCGCGGCAGCGCTCGCGGTCCTCTACGCCACATCGATCGCGGCGCCGTGGTTCGCCCCCTACGACCACACGCGGCAATTCCGCTCTATGCCGTACAGTCCCCCGGCCAAGGTGCGCGTGAACCCGCCCCATCGCTGGGGCGAGTCGCTCCTGTTCGCGCACCCGCTGGTCCTGACGGACACGGCACGCCGCGCCTACGTCGAGGACCGCGAGCAACGCGTTTCGCTACGCTGGTTTCACCGCGGGCGGCTGCTAACGACTCCCGCCGACGCTCCCCCTGTGTTCCTGCTCGGCTCGGACGGACTCGGTCGCGACCTGCTGTCACGCATCATCCACGGCGGTCGCGTCAGCCTCTTCATCGGCATCCTCGGCGTTGCCATCAGCTTCACTCTCGGTAGCCTTCTCGGCAGCTTCGCCGGCTACATGGGCGGACGCATCGATGCGGTCATCATGCGCATCGTCGAGATCGAGATGTCGCTGCCTTCCTTCTACTTTCTGCTGGCGCTGGCGGCCGCGATACCCGACGACCTGTCTTCGACGACCACGTTCTTCCTGATCACCGCACTCATGAGCTTCATCCGTTGGGCCGGTTTCGCGCGCATCATTCGCGGCATGACAGCCTCACTGCGCGAGCAGGACTACGTCGTGGCCGCGCGAGCGCTCGGCGCATCGCGCTGGCGAATCCTCACGCGCCACGTGATCCCCGGCACGTTCGGCTACACCATCGTCGCCGCGACGCTCAGCATCCCCGGGTTCATTCTCGGCGAGAGCGCTCTCTCCCTGCTCGGACTCGGCATCCAGGAACCGAGCGCCAGCTGGGGCAACCTTCTGTCCGACGCACAGAACGTCCAGAACCTGGTTCGCTACCCGTGGATCCTGATTCCTGGACTGTTCATCTTCATCGCGATCATGTCGTTCAACTTCCTGGGAGACCACCTGCGCGATCGTCTCGATCCCCGAGCACGCGTCTGATCGGCAACGGGGCGCCTGCGGGCGTCGGCAGGCCGTATTCCGCTGCCGCCTCCCACGCACCTCCCGCGGTCCGCCACGTCAAGCACAGCCGCCAGTCCAATCGCCCGTCATCCACGGGGCGGCGGGCACGCACGAGGATCGGCACACGCCCCCGCACGAACGGAAGCACGACTTCGACAGGATTGCCCAAGCTCGATCCGTCCAGCGAGAGCACCGCGCGGCCGTCGAGATACACGGTCGCCGGCGCGGATGTGTCGAGGCGCAGAGCCGTGTCGCCACGTTCGCCGACGTCGACCGTCCCGACCCATTCCATCGTCGATGGTCGCGGCGCCATCCATTCCGGCGGGGCATCGTCGTCGTACACGCGCCAGTCGAAACACAAGGCCGACTCGATGCGTTCCTGAGCCGGTACATGCTGCCATGGCTCCGCACCGAGTTCGGGCTCGTCTTCGAGAAAGTAGCGTCCCAGCAAGCCGGCCGGTGCAGCCACCGTGCTCAAGCGCTCCCGCGGCACCGGCTGCCACTGCGGGTCGCTGCGGCGGCGCCATTCCAAGCGCGGTGCGTCTCGCGGCGGGGTTGCCGCCAGCGATATCTCAACGGAGTGCCACCCTTCGACGAGTGGTCGCGCCACCTCTGCGGGTGCGCCACCGACGCGCACCCTGCCGCTGCCCTCCCGCAGCTCGTAGGTGCCCGTCTCGGGCACGTGGATCCGCCCCAGCCAACGCACCTCCGCACCCGGCGGCGCCGCCGTAGGCGCGACCAAGCGATACTGGAACTGGGGCGGGGCATGCGCCGGCGGCGCTTCACCAAGTCGCCATTGACCAGCGCCGTCCCGGTACTGCGGTAGGAGTCCACGCGTGCGCTGCAGCTGCGGGCGCGTCAACCGAAACAAGAACAGATCCTCGTGACCGGACGGACCGCGCACGGTGTCGAATCGGGCCTGCGGGTAGGCGGCGCGGATATGCCCCACCAGGGATCGGAAGGGACTGGTGAGAGTGATCAGCGCTCCTCCCTCGTGTTCCGGGGGCAACGGCACCAGGGCGTGGTCGGCTGGGGGATTGACGACGATTCGGTGAGGATCCGGAGCCAGAGTGCAGTCCTTCTCGATCATGCGTGGATTCGTCGCGCTCGAAGCCCCGATCGAGTACACCGTGAAGGGCCGCTCCATCGCGTCGATGTGGCGGCAAACGTTGGTCATCACGTCGCCCCGCAGGAAGGAAGCCTGGTACTCAAAATGGGTCGACCAGTTTCCGTAGAGTGCGACCAGCAGCCACGGGATCAGGACCGCCGCCAGCGCCGCATCCCCGCGGTGCCCCAACAACCGCGCGAGCCAGCCACGCAGGCGTCCTGCCAGGATCGCCGGCACCAGGCACAACGCCGGCAAGAACCCGACCATGCGCTGCTTGCTCGGCGGATAGTCCGTCATCATACCGCCGGCCACCAAGATGCCGACGACCCAGACGAAGACGAACACATGGCGCGGGTCGCGCCAGCGCCACGCCAGCCAGAGAAACCCGGCCAAGAAGGGAATCGACGTGGCCGCATCGAGGAGCGGCATGCGGTGCGGCTCGCTGATGAATGCGTAGAGGCAACTCACGACCTGGCGGTAGACGTGGTCGCGAACCGCCGTGACGTCGCCCGCCTCGTGTGCTTCGAACACGAGGTGCACATTGTTGCGGTTGCTCGTATCGACCGAGAACGTGCTCCACTGACGCTGCATGCTGACGAACTGGGGGCCGATCGTCAGGGCCAGGGCCAGCACCGCGACGACCGCCCCCGACGCACGTGACCGCAGGCGTCGCGGCGCCGCCAACGCCAGCGGCACCACGCCCGCCGCAAGCAGGAAAGGAAAGATCTTGGCGGCGTGGTACGTGTGAAAGCCGAAGCCCGCCGCGACTCCGAACAATACCCAGTCGATCAACCGAGCCGTCTGCAGGGCCCTGGCAAAGGAAGCGAGCACCAGGCCGGCGACGAGGACCGCGTCGATGTTGTTGAACCCGACGCGGCTCCAGTAGAGGTGCTCCTGGTTGACGGCGAGCAATGTCATCGCCACGAGGGCCACGACCCCGCCCCACCAGCGCCGTACCCAGAAAAAGACCGGGCTGAGCGTGCCGATCAACGCCGAAGCGACGCGCACGTTCTCGTTGCCGAACCCGAGGATCTGTACACCCGCAGCGTGCACGATGTAGGTGAGATGCGGAAAGCTGTTCCACCCGAAAGCGAACACGTTGGGGAAGCCCGATTTCCACAGACCCAGCCCCCACGCCGTCAGGCGGCCTTCGTCGGCGTCGATCCACGTAGGCACGTCGCCGAGCGCGAACCACCGCAG
>CALJKZ010000335.1 GCA_937983085.1 uncultured Gemmatimonadales bacterium | reverse complement strand
CCAGTACGACGTGGCACTCGGGGATTCGTTGGTGGCCGACTCGGTGGCCACGGCCCGGGCCGAGGCGGCGGCAGACACCAACGAGGACGAGGAGGAGGACGCGGCCGAGGAGGAGTCGGACGACGACGAGGCCGGACCCGTCTACGAGGCCGACCGCTACACCGTCGAGATCGTCGTCGAGAAGGACAAGCCGCAGGGCGTCCTGGTGCTACGCAACGCTCGGCTCATCACCATGCGCGGCGACGAGGTCATCGAGCGCGGCGACATCGTCATCCGTGACAACCGCATCGAAGCCGTCGGGCCCACGGGGTCGGTGGGCATTCCCGGGGATGCGGAAGTCCGCGACATGACCGGGCGGACCATCTACCCAGGCCTCGTCGACATCCACGCCCACACGTGGGTCGGGTGGGGCGTGCACCGCAACCAGGTGTCGCAGTTCCTAGCGCAGCTCGCCTACGGCGTCACCACCCAGCGCGATCCCCAGACGTCCAGCCACGACGTGGTGACGTACGCCGATCGCATGGAGATCGGGGACTTCATCGGGCCGCGCATCTACTCCACCGGACCCGGCATCTTCGGCGCCGACCGCATCTCCAGCCTCGACGAGGCGCGCGACGTCGTCCGCCGGTACGCCGACCACTTCAACACCAAGACCATCAAGCAGTATCTCGCCGGCGACCGGAAGGTGCGGCAGTGGGTCATCATGGCCGCACGGGAGATGGGCCTCACGCCCACCACCGAGGGCGGCGCGAACTTCACCATGAATCTGACCCTCGCCCAGGACGGCTACGCCGGCCTCGAGCACTCCCTGCCCATCAGTCCGTTCTACGAGGACGTGGTGCAGCTCGGTGCGTTCAGCGGCATGGTGTACACGCCGACGCTCATCGTCGCCTACGGAGGACCGTCGGGCCGGCAGTACTACCTCACCCGCGTCGACCTGGACAACGAGCCCCGCCTCAAGCGATTCACGCCCCACGACGAGCTGGACAAGTGGAAAGCCACCCAGTGGCATCGGGCGGACCAGTATCCGCACTTCCAGCAGGCCGAGCAGCTGGTGAAGTGGATGGACGCCGGCGGTCAGGCGGGCCTCGGCTCCCACGGCGAGGTCCAGGGCCTCGGCACCCACTGGGAGCTGTGGATGATGGCGTCGGGGGGAATGGACAACCACACCGCGCTGCGCATGGCGACCATCATGAGCGCCGACGCCATCGGGCTGGACGGCGACCTCGGATCACTGGAGCCCGGCAAGCTGGCCGATCTGCAGATCCTGACGTCGAACCCGCTGGATGACCTGGAGAACTCCACGGACATCGAATGGGTGATGAAGAACGGGCGGCTCTACGACGCCGCGACGTTGGACGAGGTGTGGCCGCGGCAGGTGGAGCTGCCTACCCAGTGGTGGTGGCGGGTGGAGCCGGGAGGTGGGGAGTAGGTTGATCGGGGCTCCCGCCGACTACGTCTCGGCCCGCGACCCTCAGAACACCCGCCCGCGGTGCCGGTCCATCACCTCTCGGAAGCGCGCATCGTCTCGGAGGCTCTCGAAGAGCGCTTGCCGCTCGATCCGCATGGTCGAGTAGTCCCCCGGAACGCTCATGACAGTGTCCAGTGCGCGGATCGCGGCTTCCTCGTCGCCAATCAATGCATAGGTCACCGCTGCCCAATAAAGCTGCAGTGCCCCCTGAAGCGGGTCCTGATCGATGGGCATAGCTCCCAGTGCACGATCGACGGCAGCGACCGCTTCACCGGGTTCGTTCCGGAGCGCGTAGGTGAGACCCAATGCGCTCCAGACACGGGGGCGCTCGGATTCGATTTCCGCTTGAGCCTCGAGCATCACAAGGGCTGAAGACAGCTCCCGGGCCGCTTCGTCGTGCCTTCCGAGTTCCCGTAGAGCCCATCCACGGTAGATCGCGGTCGGACGCCAGAGAGCTTGCTCCACCAGGACTGGGGGCGCCGAGTCACTGAGGGTGAGTACGCGGTCCCACTCCCCCCACTCGACGGCCCGAGCAAGACGCCAGTCGATGCTGGCTTCGAGTTCACGTTGCGCCCACTCCCCCGGCTCGCCGTCCCGAGTGAGTTCCAGTTCGGCGAGTATGAACCGGCCCTCGTTCGGAAAGATCTCTACGGTTCTGTTCCCCGCCTGCTCAGCCTCTGCAAAGCGCCGCATGAGCTGAAGCGTTCCTGCTAGTTCGTACCAAGCCCACCCGGCGCGTGGATTGAGTACGGTGGCGTTGCGGAACGATGCGACCGCGGCTTCCCACCGGCCGCTCCTTCGCTCGATTGCTCCGCGCATGAGGTGATAGCCGGAATCTCCTGTCAGCGTACCCGCTCCGCGGTCCAGCCATTGGAGGGCGCCTTCGAAGTCCCTCTCCACCCTGTACAGATAGGTGCCGTAGGCGCGTTGCACCGTCGGCGACAGGGAGTCGAGTTCAAGCGCGCTTCGCGCCGCAGTCCTGGCAGCTTCGAGTCGTTCGGGGCTGTAGTCGGCAAAGTACTGGTACAAGAGGGCGTGGAGCCCGGCGAGATCAGCCTGAGCCTCCACGAAATCAGGATCGTGACGGAGCGCCTCTTCCAGAAGTTCAACCGCCCGCTCCCTGGGCTCGCGCTCGGGGGCTCGGGACAACGCTTTGGCCCGCATGTAGAGGTCGTACGCGCGGTCGCTCGATGTCGCTACCCGAGCGAGTCGCGCAGCCTCCTGATCGGACATTTCGACCCGCAACTCACCGGCCAACCTCGTGACGATCTCGGATTGGACATCGAATAGGTTCTCCGCCGTCAGTTCCCTCTGGAAGAGGTCACTCCAGATAATGCCATCCCTCTCCGTGTCGTTGAGACGCAGATTGATGCGGACGTCACTACCCGCGCGCTGAACGTCGCCCTCCACCAAATAACGGGCATCCAGCTCCGCACCGATCACGGGTATGGTCTTTTCAGTCTCCGAATACGCGACGACTGACGTCTCCCCGATTACCCGCAGCCCCGCGATGCGCGAGAGCGCGGTGAGTAGTTCGCCATGCACTCCGGCAGCGAAGTATGCGTCGTCCGGATCCGTAGAGTTGCTCTCGAAGGGGAGGACAGCGATCCCGGGTCTGGCCTCTAACGCAGTGCCCTGCCCGTCCCCATCGGTCCGGGTAGTCGACTCGATGTCCTCGGCTGCCACGAGGCTCAGGACCAGTCCACCGACACCCATTACGGAAGCGAGGATCAACAATTCCGGTCCGCTTACGTGCTGCCGACCCTGCTCGCCGTGATACCAGGCGAAAACGAGCGTGGCGACGAAACCGATGACGATCAGGACGTGAAGTCCCCTTAGCATCCCCTCAGGAAGCCCCCACGGACCTTCGACTGTGTCGATGAACTGAAGGATGAGCCAGGCACCTGCCGCATAGGCGAGCGCCCACTGAACCATCTTGTTCTCTTTGAGTCGGTCGCCGAAGGGCATATCGGTCACACGTCCGGAGGCGCAGCTTGCCAGCAATCTGCGGTGGCGGTCCGGCAATCGCCATCAAGCGCTAAGGTCCAGTCCCCGCCCCCGACGTCGCTACGGGGTCAGGTGCCTGCTCTGCTTCAGCACATCGGGATGCGCCTGAGCTTGCCCTGTCGGGTGCCGATGACCCGCTCGATGAACCAGCGACTGTACACCCGCACCTCACGCCCCTCCCGATAGACCTCCATCAGCCAGAGATCGGACGGACGGAGTGCCTCCAGCTCCCGGGCGCCGCGTATGGGGTTGGTGTCGTCGACGCAGAGGCGAATTCGTCTGCCGAGTCGACACAGCTCCTGCAGGTCCTGGCAGGCCTGCGCTCCCGCGACTCGTCGTACCAGGGAGTACGCGGACGGCTCATCGCTGGCTCCCAGCTCGACATGATCGATCACTCGAAGCCTGGGAGTACGGCGCTGTCGACGACGCTCCTCGAGTTCCTCGTGGAGCACCGCGAGGCTCACCATCGCCACGGGGTCGGGTCGTAGCTCGATCGTCGTCGAGATCTGCTCGCCATCCGGCGACAGCGTGACGCTCGTGGACCCGTATCCCATGGCAGCCGCGACGAGGTCGTAGTGTGTGTCCTTGATGAACGAGATCTCGAACGACCCCAGCGAGTCGGTGACGACGTTGACCTCCGACAGGGGTGCGAGGACCTGGGCTCCCGGCAGGGGCTCGCGAGTGTCGGAGTCCACCAGCGTTCCGCTCAGGACCACCCGGTCCTGGCCGGACGCAGGCGTCGGAACGACAGCCAGAGACAGCCCGAGCGCCAGCACCCGCATCGGCACCGAGCTAACGAACGCCCATCCCCTCCTTCGATCGAATCCGCGTTTCACGATCGCTTCCTCTCCCCAGGCCATCGGCTCCTGCCATCCATACACGACGGTGTCCTTCCATGGAGGGTCATTCTACCGCCGCTGCCCTTTTCGCGCCCGTGACCGGAGTTGGACCCGGAGTGGGCTTCGACTACGTCTCGGCGTTCTCGCGGAGGGTGTGGGCGAACACCAGACCGAACAGGGTCCCGCACGCCACCATGATGATCCAACCCTCCGCGGTGGTAGTCATATCGCGAAGGTCCTCGCCCACCACATCCCATCCGACGTTCACGCCCGCGACCCATACCAGGCCCAGCAGCACCGCGAGATAGGTGTTCATGGTGAGCACACCGCTCAAGTAGGTACCGGGTGTGCCCGTGGCCCGCAGCCCTCGTGTCCAGTGGTGCGCCAGG
>CALJKZ010000334.1 GCA_937983085.1 uncultured Gemmatimonadales bacterium | reverse complement strand
CCCGTTCGGCCACCGTCCAAGATAGGGCGTGCTTTGTGTCGGGTGTCTGCACATAGCGATAATAGAGCCAGGGTACGGGAGTCAGCCCCAGACTCTCGGCCGGAATTGTCCCCTCTCGGAGGTCACAACTGGAAATATCATAAGTAGTTGAGTAGATCGGAGCTGTGGTGATGACTACCGGACGTAGGTAGACGTTGAACGCAGTCTGCAGTGGCTTGATGAGCATGTGAGACATTAGCTCAACAAGACCATTCAGCACTCGACATGCCTGCGTGGCAGAGTCTTCAATCACTTTTCGCGAAGACTTCGGCTTGTCATGGCTTGCCTTGCCTCCACCAGAGATCTCAAGGTCGAGGTCGTACACTTGCTCGCTATGCCCCGTGCAAACGCCTTTCGATTGGGTAACCCGCGTTCCGAAAAGAACATCTCCAAATGACACTTGTTCGGCTATCACCTCAGACTGCCCAGCTTTTCGGCCCTTTTATGGCGCTCCAAACAACGCCCTCGCGCCGTGGCCCATCCTGACCCGCTTGCATTCGCAGACCAGGAACGAACTGCGATCCTGGTTGCAGAGTATTATGTCTATATGCGTGACTCTTCCATTGACCGAAACGGGGAACTGCGCAGCCTCGAAGGCCCAAGTAGACTTATTCTCCCCTTGCAGCCTCAGCGCTTCTCGGATTACGGCGTATTGAAATGCTTCGCCGTGGTAGTTGAGTAGCTTTCGAGCTGCCGCGCTAAGGTCGTCCACGCTGACTCCCTTCGTCATTCTGCGGCCTTCGTCCTGCATGAGTGCCGACTTCGCGGATTCGTGGTGGTTCGATGCAGAGCCTCCTCGTGGGCTCTGAGGACTACGAGCCTACGTCGAGAAGGCCGCGAAGGCACGCCCTACCACCGGCGCCCGGCGCTCTCCCGTGGGCCACGCCCTTGTCGCCTGACCTCGGCGGGCTGGACGACAGCCGCGTAGCCCAAAGCGTAGAGCAACCCTCTGGCGGCACCCCGCGTCGGCCTTGGCCAGCGCAAGTCGCCCCCCTCTTGGGCCGCCCTCCCTGGACAGCAACCCCGCGGCGATCTGGTTGGTCGTGCGCGCTACCCCGCGTGCCCCCGCTCCTCGGCCGTCACGTTCACCTCGACTCTGGCCAGTCCCTCGTCACGCCGGACCTGGACAGCGCCGAACCACAGGGCCGTCGCCGGCGGCGGAAGCCCATCGACCGCGGCCACGCCGACGCCCCGGTAGCCGTTCCCTCGGCCCGTCTGCGCATACCAGGCCCCGGCCAGGAGCGCGCCCTCGGGCGGCAGCAGTTGCGCCATCACGGTCCAGGGCTCCACGGACCGAACCATCTCGCCGGCTCCATGCGCGTCGCGTGGTCACGGAGGAGCCCTGCCAGCCGGAGCGTGCCCCCCTCGCGCGCAACCTCCGCCAGCACCCGTCCATCCCCCTGCCTCGTGGCTGGCTTGTCGTAGAGGTCCGTCGGCTCAGCGTCGCGGGCGGGTCGAGCGTCAAGCCGAGGCTTTGGCGACAACTGGAGTTTGAACACTCATCTGCGTACGCTCGCCCGGGTGAGCACTCAGCCGACTGTCCCGCAACCCCGCTGGTGGGAGACCGTCATCGCGATCGGACTGGATGTCTTCCTCCCGGGGGCGAACCAGGTCGCCGATAGCTTCATCCCGAACTCCTTCCAGAAGCGCCAACTGGCGTTCCTTGAGCATCTTGCTGCCGATGTCCAGCGCCACGAGGCCAAGATTGAGGATCTCCGGGAACGAGTCGCTTACCTGGCCTTCGTGCAACGCACGGTTCGGCACGGAGTCGAGACCGCTGACGAGCTGAAGCACGACTCCCTACTCCGTGCTGCGCGGAAGGCCCTAGCGGAGGCTTTGCCAGAGGAGTGGCAGGTTCGCGACATCTACCTGGCCAAGCTTGAGTTGCTGACCCCGTTACACCTCCACCTGGTCCGATTCCTCGCGGCCCCTTCTGAGTACGGCGTCTCAGATGACCGGTTCAGGGAGGCGATGCGGTCCGCGAACCGAATCGCGACGATAATCGGGGTGCTTCCGCAACTGAGAGGTCAGGAGGTCCTGGTGGAAGCGCTGCTCGACGATCTCGTTGGCCAGCAGCT
>CALJKZ010000333.1 GCA_937983085.1 uncultured Gemmatimonadales bacterium | reverse complement strand
GAGAGACGGCCGGGCGACTGTCCGAGTACGCGCTGGGCAAGCTGGGCGAGATCGTGCCCGAGGATGCCTGTCGGGTCGCTCCCGCCAACTCCGAAGTGGCATGGGACATCCACTACTGGCCCAACGGACAGCAGCTCACCGACGACCAGGTGGAGATCGGGATCTGGCTGCACCCCGAGGACTACGAGGGTGACTACCAGCAGACCCTGACCCTGTACATGCTCCGCGGCGGCAAGGGGTACGACATTGCGCCCCACGGCACGCTCATGACTCAGGGCTTCCACTCCTTCGATCCGCCTGTGCGCATCGACAGCTGGCAGCCCCACGGTCACACGCGCCTCGTGGCCATGTCGCTCCAGATCCTCCGGAAGAGCGGGCGCACCGAGATGGTGAGCATGGTCTCCAACTGGAGTGCGCTGTGGCACCACAGCCACATCTACGAGGACGACGTGGCTCCCCTCCTCGAGGTCGGCGACCAGCTCATCCTCACCGCCTGGTACGACAACTCGGAGAACAACCGCTACAACCCGGACCCGGACCAGTGGGTGGGCATCGGTGACCGCACCGCGGACGAAATGTCCCACGCGTGGCTCGCCGTGACGCACCTCGACGAGGAAGGGATGCGGAAGATCAAGGAGGACCGGGCGTCCCGTCTCATCAGCCAGCAGCCGGACGGGTCCGAGTAGGAGAAACTGCCCGGGAGGTTCGCCGCCGCGGCCTGCACAGCCGCAGGCCGGCACGAACCTCTACGAAAAGGAGAGCCCCCCGGACGCCTCGAGCGTTCGGGGGGCTCGGCACTTCACCAGACGTCAATCCGGGAACACGATGCGGAAGCTCCCGTCGGTGACGGTGATCGACGGCTTGATTTCGCCGAGGTCGAGTGCGTCGTAGCCCACGAACTCGAACGTCCCCGCGATCTCCGCTGCGCTCACCGTCGTGATCTCCACCTGGCCTTGCCACGCCTGTGCGTCCGGATTGGACGCGTTGGACTCGTACCAGGGGCTCGACGGATCGGCGGTGCTGGGAATGAACCTCGCGAATGCAGAGGTCGGTGCGCCCCCGAACGGATCCGCCATCGAGTACTCGCCCGGAGCAAAGGCGCCCTGGCGCAGCATGTCGAGATTGAGCTCGGCGCAGTCCGACACACAGAGCGACGTCGCCGTCGCGGCTCCCCCGAATCCGCGCAGCGTGAGCGCGCCATTTGCCAATCGCTCCGCCAAGGTGGGGCCACCAATCGGAGCCAGAGGATCGATGTAGTCCTCGAAGGCGTACGGGACTCCATCCACGGTGGCCCGGAAGAGGATGTAGGGCCACCCGTAGTCACCGCAGTCGACCATTTCGGCGACGCGCGTGAAGGTCTCCGGCGACCCACCGACGTGGTTGAGGGTGAAGGAGTTGGCCGAGAGGTCTACGGGAAACTCACGGTCCTCCGAGATGGGTGACCCGTTTCGCGACAGATACATGAGTGCGAGGGTGGCGCCGTCCCACTCCCACAATCCGGACTCGGAGGAACACGTCTCCGAGATCACGTCGGCCTCCGTCGACGTGAACGAGCCGTCCAAGCGAAGCTCGATGGTCGTCTCGTACGTCGGTGCCCTCAGCTGCCAGATGCCATCGGGCCCCGACGGAATCGGCCCCGTCTCTTCACCGCAGCCCGGGAGCGTCGCCAGGAGAAGGAGGACCACACGGGGGTGGATCGAAGGGTGAGCGCACGCGTGTCTCATGGCGGCCTCGGGGGGGGTGGGGTCGGTACGGTAGGCCTATCGCAGCCTATCACGCACCCACCGTGGCACGCTAGCGGTGCGGCGCC
The DNA here is from genome assembly GCA_937983085.1 of uncultured Gemmatimonadales bacterium. Classification (GTDB taxonomy): domain Bacteria; phylum Gemmatimonadota; class Gemmatimonadetes; order Longimicrobiales; family Gaopeijiaceae; genus UBA2589. The sequence continues at coordinate 1,058 of CALJKZ010000333.1, read as the reverse complement.
TCGAACTCGATGCGACGAACCTCGGACCAGGGCACGTAGTCCGGATCGACGGCCCCGGGCTCGAACACCAGGAGTCCGGCGTTCGTCGGGGCCAGGTCGCCGGCAGGCTCCAACTGCAGCACCTCGCCGTTGGTCAGCGCCACGAAGTACGGCGTGACGTTCGCTGCGTCGGCACTCCGGACGGCTCCCCCGGCCTCGACGGACGCGATCATGTCGAAGGGCACGACGAAGTCGACGTCACCCCACGGCGCGTCCAGGGTCTCCGTCGTCTCACTCTCATCCAGATCGAAGACGAGGCGACCGGACACGGTCTCGCCGGACTGTGTCACGACGGTCCCCTGAAGCGGGGCGCCGGGCGCATAGTGGTCGTAGTCGTGGGGAGGATGCGGTGCCCGAGTGAAGTCGACCCGCTCGAACGCCCGCCACGCCACGAGGATACGCCCGTAGCGGACGTCATCCACGTAGACCCCGCGATGCCCGTCGCCCACCTTGCGGGTTCCCGAGAGCTCGAGGGTTTCACCCTCGTGCGTCACGACCACGGCTCCCTCGACCGTTCGTGAGATGGACTCGATGCGCTCGAAGGGGACTTCAACCTCCACCACTCCGGCTCGACCGGTCAGGACGTCGGACGTCAGTGCCTCCTCACGGTCCCACTGGATGAGGCCGGTGAACTCTCCCTGGGACGTTCGAACCGTGCCGTGGAGCGGCATCGGTCCGGGGGCCAACGGTGATCCCGCAGGAGTGAAGTCGATGCTCCGGACGCCCCACTCTCCAAGCCGTACCGACTGGCCCAACCCATCCCAGAGGGTGAGGCCGTCGGCAAAGTCGTCGGCACCGAAGCGGTCGAGCTCGACCACCGTCCCGCTTTTCAGCGTCACGGACAGCTCGCGCCCACGGGCCTCGATTCGAACGATGTCACCGAACCGGACCATGAACGGACGGCGAAGATCCCGCGCGACCTCACGACCCCCCAGCTCGAAACCGAGGAAGCTAACCGCACGGTGATCGGTCGGCAGCTCGTCCTCGGCGACGTACTCCGCCCAGGGGGTCTTCACCTT
>CALJKZ010000332.1 GCA_937983085.1 uncultured Gemmatimonadales bacterium | reverse complement strand
CTCGGTGCGCCCCGCGGCTCGGGTCGTCGAAGAGCCCGGTCGGTACAGCGCGAGGTCCTCGAAGGAGGGCACCACGGCGGCGTATTCGACGTAGAGCTCGTCCGGCACGCCGAGGTCCTCGGGCAGGTCCGTACCCGGAGCCGTGCCCCCGACGACCACCAGGCGGTCCGCATCGGGAAAGGGCAGCGGCTGCAGCAGGACCGCGTCCACGACGCTGAAGATCGTGGCGTTGGCCCCGATGGCCAGCGCCAGCGTCACCACGCAGACGCCCGCGAAGCCCCGCGCTCGGGCCAGCGATCGTGCCGCCTGCCTCAGGTCTCTCGTCCACCCCTCGATCGCGCTTCCCATGTCCCCCCTCCTGGTTCCGATCCCCCCGTGGGGGGTGAAGTACGGCTGTTGCCGTGCCGCCCGGCGGCGACGGTGCTCGACGCGTTGACGCAGCAGGGCCCAGCCCATGTCGAGCGCACCGACGACGGTCACGGCCGTCGCCACGGCTCGTCCGTACCGCCGTGCCCGGCGCGCCTGCAGCTCGTTGAGGTCGCCGATCGCATCCTCGGCCCTGCCCGGAGCCGCCACGAGGCGGAGCAGCCAGGCGATCCATCGGGGGATCGTCACAGGGCGCCTCCGAGCGCGTCCTCCAGCCCCGCGGCCAGGGACCGTACGACGTGCGTCGTGACCCGCGCGGCGTCAAGGCCCGCCGGCAGGACGTTGCCGAGGCGGCGCGGCTTGCCCCCCCGCTCCGGACGGGGATCGCCCAGGCGCGTGGACACGAGCCCCTTCGCCTCGAGCCGCTGCAGCGTCGTGTGGACGTTCGCCGTGCGCACCCGACGACCCGTCCGGGCCTCGATCCGATCCACGATCGAGACCGTGTACGCCTCGTCCGGCCCGAGCCCGAGGGCGGCGAGCATGACGAGCAGCTCGAACTCTCCGAGGGAGTGACGGCCCATGTCCGACCTCATTTAAGTCAGTTTGTGAGTATATCGACCGGGGGAGGTCCCGGACAGGGGTACGGCGGAGGGCAATCGCGGCGCGACGGCGCCGAGGGGGGCGAGAACGGAAACCCTACGCGGAAGGCCCGCACCACCGACCGGAGGAGTCAGCGGGACGGGCCTTTCCGGGTCATGGGCGCTGAGGGACTCGAACCCCCGACCCCCTGCTTGTAAGGCAGGTGCTCTAACCAAGCTGAGCTAAGCGCCCCAGCGCGAAGCGTAACATAGTCGGCGCATCCGCACGCTGGTATGCGGCCAGCGACGTGGCGCTCCGTCCGCGCGCCCCGGTGACTCCGGCCCGGCTTCCTACTAGCATGGTAGGTGTATAGTACAATCATCTGCGCGGCAGAGCATCTCCGAGCCGGGGTACGCATCGGGCCTCCGGCCGGAGGTTGGAGCCTCGAGACCGAGAGGAACGATGACCCGACGTGCCACGGCAGTGGCGTGGAGTGGCGGAAAGGACGCGGCGTGGGCTCTGAAGCGATGTCTCGAGGCCGGCGGTGCGGTGGACGGACTCCTGGTCGTGGTGGACGGGGCGACCGCTCGCAGCACGCTGAACGGGGTCCCGGTGAGCGTGCTCGAGAGGCAGGCACGCGCGTTGGGGCTGAAGAGCTGGTTCACGGTTCTACCCGACCCGTGCAGTGATATCGACTACCGGAGAGCGATGAGGGCCCTGACCGATCGCGTGAAAGCGGAAGGCATTCGGTCGCTCGTCAGCGGCGACGTCAGCCTGCCCGGCATCCGTGAGTACCGTCACGCGCGGATGCGAGGCACGGGCCTTCGTCCGGAGTTCCCGTTGTGGGGCGCAGACTCGCATCAACTGGCCTCGGAGATGATCTCCGGAGGTCTGCGCGCCCGGATCTCGTCGTGCCCCATGAACCCGTCCCTGGTCGGGCGCGAGTTCGATCGAGCCTTCCTTCGGCTGGTCGGGCCGACGGTCGACCCCCTCGGCGAGCGGGGGGAATTCCATACGGTCGTCTACGATGCTCCGATGTTCCGCACCGCGATCGAGCCGTCGAGGTTGTCGTGGCTCCCAAACGGAGTGGACGCGGCCGGCGGTGAACAGTGATCCGCCGCGACGAGCCAGGTGTGGGGCTTCTCCACCTGTGGTGTCCCGATCCGACAGAGGACCTGCTGGTCTCACTGCTTACCGAGCTGTTCCGCGAGCATTGGCGGGAGGTCACGTTCGGCCCCCTCATCCAGGGCAGCGCCTGGGAGTGCCAGGCCACGGAACCGCCTCGAATCCACTTCTTCGATGGCTATCTCACGGTGGAATGGGGGGCGTCGCATTTTCACCTCTGCATCGGCGAACATCATGGGGACCCGACCAGCCCGACGCCCGAAGATCTCAGGACGTGGAGACGGGCCGCGCGGGCCGAGTTCTTCCGCCGCATCAACCGCGATGCCACCCCGGATACGTGGGGCTTCAGGCTGTTCAATGGTCACGACGAGCAGATGATCACCTGCCTCTTCCCGAACCCCTTCGTCACTCACGACCATCAGTTCCGATCCTCGCCGGACTGGTCGAAGCTCCGGTTGTGGGACGAGCTCCGCGCTCGATACCTGGGGCTGCCTTCCGATCCGTTCGATCGTACCGGCCGGCGGATGGTCTACCCGTAGCGGGTCGGACCGGGTGGTGGCTCCATCACCGCGCCCCGGTGACTTCGGCCTGGCTTCGTACTAGCATGGTAGATGTATACTACAACCATATCGAGGTTCGACGTCGAATCCGACGGCCGGACCGTCCCTCCTTCCTCGACTCCGAACGGCTCCGAATCATGACCACCACACTCCACCCGCGACGGCTCCGATCCTCGTCGCTATCGGTCATGGCTCTCTGCAGTGTCCTCGCCGGGTGCAGTGAGGTCGATCCCGACACACGCGACGCGGCCGGCGAACCCTGCACACCCATCGTGGCCCACGATTACACGGATGCCGTGGATCGGGCGCGCGGTCGCCTCCAGACGCTCTTGGCCCCACAACCCGCCCCCGGTGCGTCCCTCGCCGTCCTGGTGGCCGGCCGAACGGTCTGGGCCGAGGGACTCGGGTTGGAGCGCCTCGTGCCTCCGGACCCTGTCTGCCGCTCGACCGCGTTCCGAATCGGGAGCATCAGCAAGCTGCTCACGGGAGCGACTCTGCTGAGACTCGACGACGCGGGGGTCGTGGGCCTCGACGACGACGTCCGAGACTACGCGACAGCCTTCCAGAGCCAGTCCCGGCCGGTCTCATTGGCCCAGCTCGCCGGGCACACCGGTGGGATCCGGCACTACCGGGGGGGCGAGTACTTCAACACCCGCCGATACCCCACCGTCGCTTCAGCGCTGGACGTCTTCGCTCGAGACTCGCTCCTGAGTGAGCCCGGGACCGAGTACACCTACTGCAGCTACGGGTACAACCTGCTCGGCGCGGCACTCGCGACCGCCGGAGGCGCACCGTATCACGACGTGGTCGGCAACAGGGTCCTCGCGCCCCTCGGACTGACCCACACGCTCCCCGAGTGGCTGGCGACGGCGGCGGTGGG
>CALJKZ010000331.1 GCA_937983085.1 uncultured Gemmatimonadales bacterium | reverse complement strand
CAAGCACAAAGCCGCTTCCCGCGCAGGGGCGACCGCGTGGCCCGCCGCAGCTCCGAGCTGGAGCTCCGCCCTCAGAGGGAGCCGGGTCTTCGCCCTGGTCAGGCCCGATGGGGATAGGTCCACCCCGCCGTAACGGACGGATGTCGGGAGCGCATCCACCAGCTTGGCGGCGAGCCGACCGTCGCCGATCCCGACGTCCCAAATACTCTCGACCCGGGCCCCCCTCGTAAGGGCCCGCACGTTGTCCACGATGAACTCGTGCTCGTACGCCAGACCTGCGCCGCTGGACCCCCCTCCCCGGTATCGGCGCTCCCAGTACGCTCCTTCCTGGTAGCCCACAATCACCCCTTGACGAGCGATGGGGACCACCGTCCCACGAAGTTCGAAGGAACGCGCTGGTCGAACAGCTGCCGGAGGGATGGGGGTAGCTCGGTCTGCACCCGGGCTTGCTGGCTCGGATTGCAGCCCACGGGCTCGGGGGCCTGGACGTTTTCCGGAGAGGGGAGGCCGAAGTGACGAGCAACTCTGGCCATCACCAGATCGGGGCGCAGAACGAGATTTTCATAGCGGACCATGAGGGCATTGGTGGCCACCCAAGCCTGCACGTGCTCCCTCCAATGGTCCCAAACGAGCCAGTCGTCCGCGCTCTCCGCTCGGCGTGTCGCCGGCGTTCCCGTCCAGTCCACGGGGGTGCGCAGATAGGTCTCCAGGTCGTCTTGCCGCCGTTCGACGTGTCGCATCTCCGTCCACCGATACAAAGAAAGGGCGACGTCTCGGCCGTCCCGGATAATGTAGATCGCGTTCGTGTAGGAGACCCCCTGGGCCGGGAAGTCGTGGAGGCGCCTCCCCAGGATTCGGCCGTAACGAACCCGACCCGCCTCCGCGCCTGTGCCACCGCAGTAGTGCTCGTCGCCATTTTGCCGACCAGACCAATGACCTGTTCCTCCCAAGGAGGAAACCGAAAGATCAGCGTCGGGGCAGAAGGTACGCCACACCGTGTAGGCGAGCAGATGGTTGCCGGACCGAGGATGCCCGAATACGCGGAAGGGGATGGCGTCAGTCATCGGCCCATTCGAAAGGTGGCGAGGACCTCACGTCCCCGACCCTTGCTCGGATTCACGAATGCCTCGAGTTCGCAGCTCAGGCCGATGGCTTCCGCCTCCCGTTCGAGTAGGCGCACCGAGTACGTGGTGTCGTAGTGACCCGCAGGTCGGAGCACGGGACGGTGGTAGTCGCTCTTGAAGTCCACGTACCTGATCCCGACCATGGCGACCTCCGACATGCGGAGCATCGCAAGGACGGTGGGGGCCCAATGCGCCTGGTGGATCACCACACCGTGGGCGACCGACGCCTCCATCGAAGTCGGCGTCTCTGGGTCGGTACCTTCCGCCAGCCGGCGTACCGTCGAGACGTGCTCCAGAAAGTCGCCGGCGACGACCTCCGTTCGGAGTCCGAGCCTTTGGCCAATGGAACGGGTTGCCAGCGCCCCTGGGGCGGAGAGGTCGAAACCAATATACGTCCCGCGAAAGCCACGGTCGTGAAGGGCGGCAAGAAAGTGGCCGTATCCGCAGCCGACCTCAGCCAGGGATGCGGAGCTGGATAGGCGGTCGAGAAGCGCCTGGGTGAGGGGAGCGCTGCGGTGGTTCCGCCACATCCAATCCCAAAAGGCCGCATCCTTGGTGCGCCAGATCTCGCCAAAGGGTGCCGGAGCGGAGGGCATAGGAAGCTACGGCGAGACGGTGATCTGGTCCGCGAGGACCACGGGGTCGCAGTTGACCTCGTCGGCAGGCGTGAGTTCGATGCTGTAGAGGCCGAGGGGACCATCCGCATCGAAGTCCAGGTCGAGCAAGGTGTCACTCGAGATACTGATCGAGTTGACGGTCAGCTCCACGTTGGCCGCGTTGAAAATCCGCGCGGCGACTACGTTGGGGGACCCGGCGCTTCCAAAGTTGGTGCCCGCGATGGAGACGGTGTTGTTTACGGAGCCAATGACCGGAGCGACATCGCCCGTGATGGGGACGTCTCCAGTGGGGCAGAGCACCTCGACGACAATCGTGGCATTGAGAGGATCGAAATCCGGATTGCTGGCAGTGTTGCAGTCGGGAGAGGTGGGATCGAACGCCTGGAGCACGTACTCACCTGGCTGAGCGAAGGTTACCTCAACCGTCGCGTTTTGCTTGTCGGGGTTGTCGATCACGGTTCCCTGAATCGGGGGCGTCATCGAGGGGTCGACCCCATCCGGGTTGGGGACGAACATGTACTTCAGCGGAATGAAGTCCATGTCGGGTCCAGAACCCAACGACTCTCCGGTGATCACGAACTGCTGGGGAACCCCCGTCTGCCCGGTTAGAGTGTCCACCGTGGTGATGTCGGGCGGCTCGCAAGGGCTACTCGCCTCGACGCAGCAGCACGCCTTTTGAATCTCCGCCCACTCGAGGGGGTCGGAGGGCACGACCACGTTGACGCGCACGATCTTGACCCGGCCTCCCGACGGGTATCCCGTCACGCCCAGAACAGATCCCTGTGGCACCTCGGTAGGTCTTTCGGAAAAGAAGACGTCGGTCCCCCCGGTCGCAAATCGCGGCGCGACCTGAGCCGCGGGCGTGAGGATGCCTTCTTCGGGCACATTGTCTAGGACGGCAAACTGGGCATCCGCTTCCCCGGCAACACCGTCGGTGTCGAGGTAGACCCAGGGAATGCAACGGTCGCCTTGAGCTGCGCCCCCGTTGAAGTCCGGGTCGATCAGGCCAAGGTTGCCCTCCACCTCCACGACCCGCACGCCCTGCTCGTTCGGAGCGACGAAATCGTCCCCATTGGGATCGCTGAAGTTGACGACCGGGGCCGGGGTTACACCATCCAAGGCACCCAAAACTCGGTACTCGACCGTGATCTGCTGAAAAGGGATACGTCTACTGGCGGGCATCGGTGAACCTTACGCGAGAGGGGGGATGAATCCCCCAGGGCTGAGGGACTTCGAGCAGCAGAAGGCTTGCATTTGAGCGGCCCAGTGGAGGTTGTCCTGCGCAGTGATGACCCCCACTCGGAGACGGAGGGGGTCGTTGATCCCGGCCCGGAACCCCCGGAAACGAAGCGCTGCTCCCTGCACAACGCGGACCCCCTCGGTGAGTTACACCTTGGGGGTTCCTGGTCCGGGTCCCACGGCCGCCACAAGCCGCATCACCTTGTCGATGTTGGTCGCATCAACGAGCTCGATGGTGGCGGACTCGCCGGCGACGAGTTCGGCAGCCCCCTGGATCCACAGCCACTTCACGAAACGGATTCCCATGGTCGTGGCCGTGGGAACCAAGCTCAAGTCCAGGATCCCCAAGCTCGACAGGCGAAAGTTGTAGAGCTGAGCCGCTCCCGGTTGGCGATACGCGGGGCTGCCCTCATCCCGAGAGAAGAGCGGGTTACGCTCGGTTCCGTCGAGTCCCTCGTCGACCGTGAACTGAAGCGCGTTCGTCTGGTAGCTCGAGGTCCCCGTGGCTCGGTTGTTCATCGCGCCTCGATGGTACCTCACCCTCGGGGTAGGTGACACCGTGACGACAAAGAGCCCCAAGGCCAAGTGGATCGGGCTCGGCACCGCCATCGCGCAGGCTACGAGACGCGCCGGGATCTCTCCATGCGCTGCCTGTCACCGGCGTGCCAAGGCGCTGGACCGCCTCGTTCCGAAGGTGTGGCGCGTGCCTCCAAAGCCCGGCTGGCTTCGCCGTCAGAGGCGGTAGACCGCCACGCCCTCCCCCTGCCAGCAACCGCAAGAAGAACGCGTCAGGGGAGGAGTCCCGCAACCGGGGATGGCCTCGAGATCACAGCCGAACTCGGCCCGGTAGAGGGAACGGAGCTCGTCATACTGGGATCTCCGGAGGACCAGGCCACTTTTGGTCTGCCCGCTCGTCCCCGTGTGCCACCAGGCCAGCGGCCGTAATCCAAACTCTCTCGCCCACAGCTCCGGTCGCACGGTGGGGGGAGCATCCCAGTCATCAGAACCGTCGACGATGACTGCGCCCGGGAACCGCTCACAAAGAGCCCACCGGATAGCGGCGAGCGTCTCTTCTCGTGTCGCCGGCTCGAAGTTGGTGCCTCCCATCTCACCTACCCAGCTTTTTCGGTCCGGCCCCAGCGTCGGGAGCCCCGCCAGCCCAGGTGGCGTGATTCGTGTGCCTCTCCACTCCCGTGCGTCTCCTACAGCCTCGCCAGGCTGTACGCCGAATGCAGCAATCTTGCCTTCGTAGAGCCGAACGTACTTTGCTCCGCGAAGACATCGTCCTGTCCTTGCATCCTGGAAACAGCCCCCGCTCTCGGGATCCAGGCGCACCACGGTCCATCCATGCTTAGTGGTCACCCTCGTGGGGCGGGGACGAATGATGAAGCCGACCACGAAGCGACTCACATGAGGGGCACCCAGGGTCTTCACTCTCGGGCCCGGGACGAAGAAAACGGCGTCCTCTAGCCATACTTGCTCGAGGCGACCGATCACGGACGCGGCAAAGGAAGGGACCTTGCGGAGGGAGTAGGGAGGTCCGGACCCCGACGTAACCCGAACGGCGACCTCGATGCCTTCGAGCTCGTCACGGTTCACCGTCCTCCTCGTTTTGCTAGGCGCCATCGTCAGAAACAGTATCCGTAGGTCTGAAGGTCTTGGGCGAAGTGGCGCTCCACGGATCGCCGTGCCTCCTGATCGTAAGCGTCTCGGTAGTCGCCGTGGGAGGTTCGGTGTATCACCGGAAGTTCGATGGGCGTGGCAACGGAAAGCTCGCGCTGGATGTGCTCCCAGGACGAAGCCAGCGCCTCGAACCGACCCACGTAGTCGAGCGGCTCGTCCACCCACTCGCTATACCGGCGCCGGGCAACCGGGCTCCCTTCTCCATCCTCGGCCAGTTCTTGTCGGACCCAGTCCGTAAAGGACAGTGCCTGGTAGCGAAGGCGCGTGCGGCGACGACGGTGAGACACACCATACGCATAGACGCTCAAAAGACGGTCGAACGGATTGCGGACAATGGTGAAGCTGAAGCCCGCTGCCCACGTCTCCTCGCCCAGCTCTCGGCGCAGCTCGGAGGCACGGAGATGGGGGGGATCGCGGATGCTGAGCGCATGTCGTACGGAGGTGCCTGCAGTCTTCGGGATGTGGACATGAAGCGGTCGCCGGAGCGCATGCCCCTTCCCCCCGCTCATGTCTTCCTCACGTCGAAGGTCGCTATCTTGTTGTCACGCCATCGTGCGATGCTTCGTGGTTCTCCTAGGCCGTAAGAACGCGGTCCCCGGTGCTGTACATGATTGGCGACCTTGCGCGCTTTCATCAGTCCCGTGATGTAGACCAGCCCTCGAGCGTGTGCTCGGATGTTTCGTGTCGCAACTCGGAACTCGTCGGGGTCGACGATGTGATAGAGGACGTCGATGGCCAGGACGAGGTCGAACTTCCCGCCCAGGCTCAGAGAAGGGTCGGCGATGTTCCCCCGCTGGAAGCGAAAACCGTCCCTGACCAAGGCAGGGGGGCGCACCGTGCTTGCCAGGTCGATGCCGAGGTAGCTGCGCACGCCCATGGCATGCAGGACTTCGGCGTAGTGCCCGAGGCCGTACCCGATGTCGAGCACGCTGATCTGGCCCATGCGGGATCCGAAGTCCCGACGCAGCATTCGCTGGAGCGCCGCCTTGGCAGCAGCGTACTCACGCTCATTGACCTCGACGCTAGCGCCCCTTCGACCCACCGTCAGAATCGACTTTCCGGTTTGCTTGTATCGGTTTTTCCAGAACGTCTCGGGATCGTATCGACCTGAGTTAGGTCGAGAGCGAGTCTGACGCAGACTCGGTGGGCGTACCTTCACTCTGCCCGTGTTCCCTGGGCTCCACACCCCAAGACGAGTCAAACGTCGAATGGCCTCATCGCGGCGCCGAAAGTCGTCGGCCTGTGCGGCGGAGAACAGACTGCCATCGAAGGCCCCCGCGACAGCACGGATCCAACCGGCGGGGGCCGTGGGACGGATGAGCTCTAGACCGATCCGTGTGGCGGCGGCACTTACCCAGGCGTCGTCCTCCATGGAAAATCGAGCCGGCGCGGAGCGGGCATCCAACCGGGGCACGTGGTGGCCATAGAAGGCCGCCACTCCACAGCCGATGTACTCCACGGTCGTTGGCGAGGTACGACCGTCCTGGTAGGTAATCGTGCGGCGGTCTTGGTACCGAGGTAGCGAGCCAGACGGCCAGGTCGACGCGTGATACGAGATCGCAGCCCTCCGCCCCGCGGCTCGCAGATTCTCCACGGTGCGTTCGACGTAGTCAGGGGGATACCGAATGTCGTCATCCACACTCAGGACCACCTCGGTGTCGGGCACGGTGTAGAAGCGGACGAGGGGCCCGGTGCCGCGAGCACGCTTGAAGGCCCGAACGCCTGGGGCCTGCGCCCACGCGGGGATCTCCGTGTGACCGTTCAAGTGGACCACGATCTCCTTCACGCCCTGGGCGAGCAGCGTCTTGACGACCTGGGCCGCAGTCTCGCTCCTCGAGGGGATGGTCGCCAGGACTGCCCCTACCGTCCCCTTCGGGTGGCGGAGCCGAACATCCCTGATAAGGTCGTGAGGCTGGGACGCCCTCGTCAACCTTGTAACCGAAGGGCGCCGCCGCTCCTTCTCAATCTCCCGGTACGCAAAGGCCCGTGCTGCACTCCGTTGCCCCGTGTCCTTCGCATTGCAAAGTGATTTCGGGTGCACCCGTCGCAAAAGAACAGTGCGGTCGACTAGGGCCGTCTTGTGGCCTGCTTTCTCCACCCGAAGGAAAAAGTCGGCATCTGCGCCACACCTCCAGGGCTTGTAGCCCCCCAGATCCTCGTAGACGGAGGCGCGGGTCATCGAGGCCCCGTGACACAGGACCTCCGTAGGCTCCCGAAGTGGCTGAAGGGAGGGGTCGCAGTTCTGATAGTAGCCCGCCACTGCGCCGATCCCGGGCGTCCGAACCAGTGCCTCGATCTCCGCGGCTAAGCGCCCTTGCAGAGAGATGTCGTCGCTGTCCATCACCGCGATCAGACTGCCTCGTGCGTGGTCCAGCAGCGTGTTGAGCGTCTGGTAGGTGCCACTGTTTCGCTTCATATTCACCAGAACTACGCGGGGATCCCGGAACTGCTCGACGACCTGCAAGGTTTCCGGGCAGGCGTCGACTCCAATGATGAGCTCGAGCCCCCATCCCCAAGGCAACCGCTGGGAGAGGATGCTTTTCACGGCTGGGCGGATCCAGGTCTTCGCCGCGTACGCAGACATGAGGACGGTGACTAGACCCGCCGACGGCGCCCCGAGGACCACCCGGCCAGCCACGACCTTCTCCCGGAGAGCCACGCGCCGGCCGCTCGCCACCCTGCTGCGGCGCTGCTTTGCGCGACGCTTCTCCTTCCGCTTTCGCTTCTTTTGGCGGGCGCGTTTGCCGGCCGCTCGCCAAGCCCTCTGCTCGTCCGGAGTCAGGTGTGGCACGCTCCGAGTATGCCACGGGTCATGTCTGTCGACCCAGTCGCTCCCGGAGGCTGTCGTCTCGTCCGATGTGGCGGAAGACGCCTGGCATGAGCTGCACGACCTTGTGCCGGCGGGAAAGGAACTTCCTCGCCGCGTCCCTCTCTCCTTCGCAGGGGAACAGATCCGCCAGGATGGCGCGTCGCATGAGCGTCGGGTTGAAGGTGAGGTGAGCGTCACCGAGGCGGTAGTCGAAGCCGCCGCTGGCCCGTTTGTCCTTCCACAAGATCCTCCTTCCCGTCACCATGTGGTTTCGCATCGTCCGCTGGCTGGGAACCGAAGGCGGAGCGTGCTTTCGCAAGCGGACCTGGCCCACCTCCGGGTGTTTTCGCAGAAGCCACTCGGCCTGCCCGAGAAACCCCGAGCCCGGGCCGATGAACTCCCAGTCGTCCTCGAGGTGCATCACGTGCGTGGCGTCCTCGGGCACCATGGACATGAGTTCGCTGATAGCCACGCCGATGGTGGCTATCTCCCCCTCCTGGTTTTCCCGCACGTGGCAGTGGTCGATCCAGGGCGTCTTCTTCGTAACCCGTAGCGTGGCCGCGTCGGCGCCGTTGACCAGCATGGTGACGTGAGCCTCGTTGGCCAGTGCTTCGCACTTCTTGTAGAAGCTGGACAGCGTCCGTTTCAGGAGGTTCGCGCGGTTGCCCGTGAGGATCGTGATTGCGAGTTTCATCGCCGCACCTCGACTTTCCAGAGGTCTCGCTCTTGGTGGTAGGTAGGGTGGATCTCGCGCTCGGTTCTCCACTGCTCGACGGCGCTCTTCCCCCAGTCGTGGCCATGAAGGAATATCTCCGAGCCGGCGGTGAAAAGCTGAGGAGCGTGCCAGAGGGGGCCCACGCCCTCGGGTCCCTCTTGGCCGTCCTCGGCGAATACGGCCAGGTCCACCGTCTGGCTTCCTACCAGCCCCCCAAGGTCGCCGTCGTACCAGCGGTACCCCCGAGGCTTGCGCGGGTGGACACGCAGTGCCAGCCGCGGCGCGTTGGCCACGTCGATCCCGCCGCGGGCCATAAGGGCCTGCAGACCGGCGTGCCGTTCGGGGTGGTGGCTCAATATGCAGAGCCGAACTCCGGGGGTTCGCGACGCGTACACGGCCAGAGCGAAGCTGACGATTTGGCTCCCGCCACACAGGAGCACGGAGGGGCGCTGGTCCTCGCAATAGCGCCACAGCCAGCGGGCGAGCTCGACCGTAGGGCCATCCTGGGCGGCGGCGACCTGAAGGGCATTGCGAAGGAAAGCCTCCGAGGCCGGCGGGGGTCGGTCCTCACCCGAGGTGACCAGCTGGGCCCGGACCGTGGCCACGAGTTCACGCCGTTGGGAGGCCGAACGGCTTCTCTCCGCACAAAGCGTGCGGTGGCGGTCGATGCCCGTCGCACGGCTCGTTCTCGCCGCCTGGTAGACCTCCGACCAAAAGGCGCGGAGCTTCTCCTTCTCGGATTCTCTCAGCCTGCTGCCGTGTCCCGTGGACAGGGCGCGAGTAAGGGAGGCGTCGCGTTCGTAGCGAGTGTAGAGGGCGTGGGTGGTGGTGCACGCCCGACCCAGCAGGGCAACACTGGATGTGATGACCGTGTCGAACCCCACGCGAAATCCGGCATGGTATCCGCCCAGCGCCAGCAGCGATGCACTCTGGAAAACCCCGAAATGGTCGGCGCGGTGCCCCATGGAGGCGCCCACCTCCAAGCCGGGTCGGGCGACGGAGCGGCGCCCGTCCGCTGCCACGTTGGTGACCGGACTGAAGCACGCATCCGATCCGGTGGCCATGACGGCAGAAAGCTGGTGCTCGAGCCTTTGTTTGTGACTCTCGTCGTCGGCGTCCTGGATAGCGAAGTAGCTTCCTTTGGGGGCGCCCCGCAGAACCACATCGTGATGGAAGTAGGGGCCCATGTTCTCTTTGAAGCGCACCCGTACCAGTCGAGGATCGGTCAGCAGACCCTCGGAAAGACCCTCCCAACTCGGGGTGGTCTCCCCATCGCTGATCATTACGAGTCGAAGGTTCCTGTGCGTCTGACCGAGGACACTCTTCACCGCCCGCGCCAATGAGGGCTTCGGGATCTTCCAGACCGGCATGCTCACCACCACCAGGTCGTCACGGAAGCTGGTGGGGTGGAGGGCCTGGCCTCGCGCCGAATCGGCCGGCCCCAGAAGCGGAACCCGATGGTTAGGCACTGCCATGCTGCTATGGCGGCGCTTCTTTTTGGCGCGGCGTTCGGCCTGCTTTTGCTTGTGGCGTGCGGCCCACCGATTTTTGGCTTCCTGGTCGTCTGTGGTCATGACTTCTCCGGCTTGTGGTTGGGGCCTTTGCGGGCGAGATACCCGCGCCAGCCCTTGGGCTTCTTGGCCTTCTTCTTGGCCCACGGGACGCTCGTCTGAAAGGAACAGACATGCTGCCGAAGAGGGCTGCTGGGGTCGTGGAAGTCTCGCGTGTTGCGTCCGTGCACGATGGGGTCGATGGCCGCGCCGACGTCGAGAATGGTCTGCCGCTTCTGCGGGTCGGCCCGCTTCCAGTACTCGTGGACGATCACGCACGCGCAGGGCCCCGCGGCGACGAGGATCGTGCGCTGTTCCTGGAGGAGCTCGTCGACCAGGCCGTCGAGGTCCCAAGGCTCGACCGCCCCGTTTTTGGGCACTTTGTAGTCGCCCTTGCCGCTGGTGACGATGCATGCATCCTTCAGGGATCCGCCTTTGATGGCGGCCATGAAGGGGGCGTAGTTCGAGTGCCAGAAGATCGTGGCGAAGGTCATGCGTCTGACCGTCGCCACATGGGGACGAAACACGGCAGTCCCCTCGGGCCAGTCGCAAGGGGGCGAGATCCCCACCCAGTACCCTTCCATGTCGGCCTCCAGCGACGCCACCAGCCGGTCCTGCATCCAGCTCGGCCGGTAGAGGCGCCACCCGCTGCGCGCGTTGTAGGGCTCCCCTTGGAGCATGTGACACTCGCCATCGTGGAAGCGGGCGAGCGCCACCGGCTCCTTGGGGTGAAGAAAGCGCTCGAGGTCGGCGCGGAACTTGCCCACCCCGGGTGCACGGGAGGACGAGGCTTTCGCGGACGCGGGAAAGGGCCCGTGGGCCCGGACGCGCTTGCGTTCTTTCTTGCGGGCGCGCCGGGCCTTATGGGTGCGGGCCCAACGGTTCCGCTGCTCGTCCTCGTCGACCACCGCCCGGGGTCAGCGCTTCGGGGTAGTAGGAGCTGCCGACTGGGGAGCCCCCAAAACCCGCTCGGTGGCCTGGTAGGGGGGAGGCGTGCTGCTGCCCACCACTTGTTCGGTGGCCTGGTTCTTGGGCGGCGGTGTGGGCTGGGCGAGGATCCGCTCGGTCTGTGCGTGAACGGGAGGGGGCGCGTGCTCGTGAGGCCCCAGGACGCGCTCGACGGTTCCGGTGCGTTGGGTCGAGTGTTCCTTTGGGATGACCGTCTCCACCGTAGTGACGGCCGAGTCGCCTGGGCCCTGGTGGGTCACACGAGCACCGGGCGGATAGCTGCCCTCGGAGTCCACTGCTGGGGGGCGGCCGGCCCGCGCATTTCCGACCTCCTCTTCCTCGGGGGGCTGCGCCCACTCGGGACCCCCGAGGGCACCCCCCGACTCGATGGGCTGGGGGGCGGGAGCCCCTTCCGGGCTGCCGATGAACGCTGGGTCCCACCCGTGCTGTCGATAGCGCGCGTACGCCTCATACACGTCGTCGCTGTCGTCGACGAGCTGGGTGGGGGCCTCTGCGAGCCAAGTCTGCCGGGTGCGTCCGTACCCGAGCACCACCGTCGGAACCTCGGCCGAGCTCGCAGCCATGCCGACGGCGAACGAAAAGGAGAGGGATCCCCAGCCCGCGGGGGGGATCGAGTCGGCGACTCGGGCAAAGTCGGTGCGGAAGACCCAGCGTGGGCGCCCGTAGTCCACGGCGACATCATCTCGGTGGGGGTACTCGGGCCCGACGATCCGCGCCTGGGCCGGGTCATCGTTGACGAGCTGGCTACCTGCACACGCGATGACGGCGGCCCCGAAGGGGCTGGGGTTTTCGGGGTCGTCGTTTTCTTCCAACGCAGCCAAGGATCGCTCGAGCCAGGTGGGGCCGGGGATGGTGTCCTCGTCCAGGAGCGCAACGTATTTCGAGGGAACGTTGCGCGCGAGCGCGAGCCGAAAGTAGCGACCGAGCGTGACCGGAGTCCGGGTTGCGCGCAGCCGAGTCAGGGTGCGCTCGTCGTGCCCCTGGGGACCGTCGACGTGCACCCAGACGTCGCGCGCGTGCACGGTTTGCCGCCGGAGGGCCTCGACCTGTGCCGCGAGAAACTGCGGGGCCTGCCCGCTGCTGTACAGCACCACCGTGACGTCGACCACCTGGGTCTCACGAGGCGTCTCCCGGGCCTGCACGGGCTGCCCGCTCTGCGTGGGCTGCGTGAAGGGGACCGGGACCGAGACGCCCGCCTGGGGCGCTGTCCCGGGCTGACCCACCGCGGGACCCACGTCCCCCGTTCGGCGGACGGCCTGGTGGGGCTGAATCTGCGCCTGGGGGATCGCCCGGTGTGCGCCGGGACGGGTCTCGTTGTGGAGACTCGGATGAGCCTGCGTGGGGGCAGCGGGCTGCACGCCAAAGGGCTGGCTCGGGACGCCTCCTTGTGGCGGCCGACGCTGCTGCTGCCCGTTGGTCCCGGGCTGCGGTGACCGTCCCAGCATGTGGGCCTTGCGGCGCGCCTCTCTTTGCTTCTTCTTTTTATTGCCTTGTTGCATGGTCTTGGTTCCCTTCGTGGACGGCGAGGTATCGGGCGGCTCGGGTCCGCCCTTCGGTTCGGATCATTCCTGAGCGTTGAAGGCGGGCGATCACCCCGCGCAACTCTCCCTGGGTGCAGACGAGCTTCTCTCGCAGCTCCCGTGCGGTGGGGGGTTCCTGTTCGAGAGTCCCGCGATGGATCGCCTGGAACACGAGCTGGTCGAGACGGCCGGACCCGGGTGGAAGAACAATCGAGGGAGGCGGGGGCTCGGGGGGCGTGGTCGCGCCCAGGAGGGCGAGCTGTCGCTCGTCCACCGGCCTGGGAACCCGAGGAAGGCGCCCCTCCAGCCATTGCTTCGTATCCGAGCGCGTGGCCAGCAAGAGCGCCGTAGCGAGCTCGTAGGCCGACAAGGAACGGAGGCGCTGGACCAAGGAGCTGTGGCCTGCATCTAAGATGTCCCCCAGTGTGGCGGACCCGAGCGAGGCGAGGGCGGCGACCAAGTCGTCATGCCGGGCCAGTGTGAGGATCTCCTCCGCCTGCGCAAGGGCGCAGGCCGGCCCTTCTGGAAGCCTCCCATCCCCACAGAAGGCCCGAGCCAGTCGGAGATCATGTTCCGGGTACCAGGGGTGGCAATACCGGAGCGCGAAGCGGCTAAAGCGAGCTACGTGAGGCCCCCAATAGATGAGGCAGCTATGGAAGGGGGCGTGGTTGGAGGCGCCGCGGAAGTGCATCCGGCGTGAGCCCGGTCCCGGTCCCCACCAGAAACAGGCACGGGCGGTGGCGGCGACGACGTCAAACCACTCAGCCGACGTGTACGCAGGCACGAGTGCGATGATCTCGGCTCCGTTGTGACGGTTCTCGAGCACGCACTTCTTGATCCACTCGAGGATCTCGGGCATCCCGTACGGGGGGTTACAAAAAACCGTCCCCTTCCACGGGATCGCCAAGCCGTCTTCAGGGAGCATGACGGCACGACGTGCATGGACGATGGAGTCCTCGTTGCTGCACGGATCGAGGTCGACCGGCTCGCCGAGCACGGGGTAGACCACCCCCTTCAGGGGGAGCAAAGGCGTGTTGTGGTGCACGCTCTGCGACGGCATGATCGCAGGACGGCTTTCCGCCTGGGTCTTGGCGGTCTTCTTCTTTCGCTGGGCGGGCGGCTTGCGCTTTGACGCGGACTTGGCCCGCTTCGGACGGCTCCGTCCGTCCTCACGGGGTTGCTTGGGCATTCGTCGGCGTTTCTACCACGGCCGAACGCAAATGCGACAAAAACAAGATCAGGACGCCCGGAGCTCCTGTGCGGCCCTCTGGGCGAAGATTTCCTGCCACCCGGATCTCGGACCCCCTGTCCACAGGGCGGTCGGGAAGGCGTATTCGCCCATGGCCCGGACCGCCTGGCCCACGTCCGCTCCTTCGTCCACAGCCCGTCGCCCCATGCATGCGTTGAGGACAGCGCGAGCCTCGGCCTCCGTGGGCCCGAGCCAGTGGGCGAGATCCTGTCCGGTCCGAGCCCGTGCCGCCTGGCACCATCCTTCCGGCGCGCCCATGTCGTGGTCGGGAAAAATGAAGGCGAGTACTGCAATCACGGCCTGGTCATAGCTGATGACCGTAGGGTCCTCGCAGCAGGCCTCGAGGGCCTCGGGAAAGGCGGCTTCGTAGACGCGTTCCCAGTCGGTGCGAGGGTCGAGGTCCGACACGGGGTTGCTGCGAGGTCGGGGCTTCGGCCCAGGGGACGGCGCCTGCCCTGCCAGGACGTCGATCACCGCGCGCTCCAATCGACTGTCCCAAAGACGGGAAACGGGAACTCCGAGTCGACGACGCGCTCGCTCGGTGGCGTACTGCATCGAGCTCGACCGTGGGTCCAGACTCTCGTCTTCGAAATGCGCCGACAAAAGAGACAGAAGCTCCGCGCGCCGTTGCCTCTGGGCGGGAGACGTGTACTCCCCCACGGGGTTGCTTGCCGGGGGAGGGGTGATGGGGGTCCGGTTCCGGGTGTGCTGGTACAGCCACCATCCGCCCGCGACCAAGGCAGCACCGCCAGCGACGGCGCCCCCGATCCACAGCGCACGACGCCACGAGGGGTTGGTAGGCAGAGGGTCCATCAATGGCCCGTGCGGATGTAATCCTCGAGGTCGTCCTCGGCTGCACGAAGCGCATCGAGCTCCTCGCTGAGGATGACACTGGGATCCGCGACGCGGCGCCGGACATGCTGGTCGCCACGGACGGGTGCCTGTGCGA
>CALJKZ010000330.1 GCA_937983085.1 uncultured Gemmatimonadales bacterium | reverse complement strand
GCGTGCCGCTCGGAGCTACGGAATCGCGGCGTCGACCGTTCGCAGGCGGCGGATGGCACGAAGTGAATCCCCCCTACATCACCGTCCGCTGCGGCCTCACGATGAACAACCCCTCGTTGATGCTCGACACCACCACCATGCCGCTCTCGAAGAACGGCCACGCGGTCCACGCTCCACCTCCGAATCCCGGGGGATTCTCACCGTACGGGGTCGTGTCGAACCAGCCGATTTCCTGCGGGTTCTCCGGGTCGGTGATGTCGAGGACGCGAAAGCCCGCCTGATAGTTGGCGAGGTACGCCCGGTTGCCGGCGATGTAGAGGTTGTGATCGGTGGCGGCGTCGGGGCCCAGGTGCGTGGTGACGAGGATGGGGTCGTCGAGCTCCGACACGTCGTAGATCAGCGTCCGCGTCCGGTCGGTGGTACCGACGATCTCGTCCAGCTCGTCGTTCACGTACAGATAGCGATGGTCTTCGGTGAGCCATCCCTGATGCACGTACGCCGTTCCCGGATGACTCGCGGTGGAGATGGGCTGCGGCGCCGACTTGTCGGTGACGTCGACGATCCGCATGGCGGTCTCGTTGGCGGCGAAGCAGATCTGCCGTCCCTGGTAGTTCTCGTCGGGGCCCCGGTAGACGGTGCATTGAGCGTCATGGGTCCGACCCGTCCAGATGAGACCCTCGGTGTCGGTGTAGCAGCCGGAGAAGGAAGGCTCGAGGGGATTACGGATGTCGATCATGTGGAGTCCGCCCCCGCACGACTGGCCTCCCGTGTTGGTGCCCACCGTGTACGCGAAGCCCGACTCGGTGTCGATGACGAGGTTGTGCACGCTCGCTACCTGGTCGTACCGCGCATCGGGCTCGAAGGTTACGGGAGCGCCCACCACGCCACGGAGGCGCGTGAGATCGAAGACGAGCAGTCCGTGGTCCCCGGCACCGTCGCCCGTCATGAAGGCGTGATCCCGATACACCTTGATGTCCCGGGCCCCCGACGGGTTTCCGGGCATGAGGCCAACGAGCCTGGGGACGCCGGGCTCGGTGATGTCGACGAAGGCGAGACCGGCGGTGCGACCCACCAGCACGTACTCCCGTCCGGTCTCGGGGTCGGACCAACCCCAGATGTCGCTCACCCGCTC
This sequence comes from uncultured Gemmatimonadales bacterium, assembly GCA_937983085.1. Classification (GTDB taxonomy): domain Bacteria; phylum Gemmatimonadota; class Gemmatimonadetes; order Longimicrobiales; family Gaopeijiaceae; genus UBA2589. Next base: position 2,831 of record CALJKZ010000330.1, on the reverse strand, counting down.
CCCTGGGGCTGCGCCGAGAGCCGCGAGAGGCAGGAAGGACACGAGGTCCACGCTCTCGCAGTCGAAGCCGGCAGCCACGCCATCGCTGCAGGACACGGGCTCGTTCCCGGCCACGGTGCGCAGGGACTCGGCCCCCTGGAGCCAGGTCGGCCCGTTCCCGGCGTCGAGGTCGTACACGGCCGCCCGACCGTCTGCGCCGAACGCGTTGGGCGCTCCCACCACCGCCACCGAGCCGTGCAAAGCGACGGAGCTTCCGAAGGTGGCCCGGTCCAGCTCTCCGGGGGCGAGGGTGCGCGTCGACGTCCACGCCGATCCCGACCGCCGATAGACAAAGGCGCGTCCCGTGGCGCTCTCCGCCCCGGGCGCCCCCACGAGAAGCCTGTCGTCCGAGGCGGCCAGGGAGGCCCCGAAGGCCATGGGCCCATCGGCACTCCCGGCGGGAGGCGCGAGTTCCTGCCCGCGGGTCCAGACGCCGTCGGCTCCGCTCAGGACCACGACCCGATCCCGCCCGGGGGCGGAGGCGAAGGCCTCACCGCCGGTCGGAGACAGCGTCACGGTGGCTCCGAGAAGGCCGCCCGCCTCCGAAGAGTCGGCGACCACCGTCGCCAACGAGGACCACGTGCCGCCTTCGGCGCGGTAGACGTGGACCGCGCCGCCTGGACCCTGTCGTGGCGCCCCCACCACCAGCAGCCCATCGTCGATGGCCAGCGACGTGATGGTTCCCTGGCCCGGGTCCACCTGGAGGGAGGCGTCCAGCGTCCAGTCGTCTCCCTCGGCTCGCAGTACGTTCACGGATCCGGGTGGCACGGATCCACCCGCTACGGCCAGGAGCCCGCCATCGGACGAGAGGGCGATCGCGCGTGGGGGCGGTCCCATGATGGCCATGAGCGTCGGCATGTCGAGGCCGCTGGCGGGAAGTCCCTCCGCGCCCTCAGCGGTCGGATCCATGGGTATCCGCCCCGTAGCCCTGAATCCATCGGTGGCGCGTCGATACGCGTGGCCCGCGTCACGTCCCTGGGGATCGCCGCTGGCCAGTAGCACTCGGTCTCCTCCCGCGGTCAGAGCCTCGACGAGCCCCTCACCCGGGAACGGTCCGGGCAGCTTGGGGAGCTCTGCGAGTCGGCTCCAGGTTCCGTCTCCGGTCCGGCGAAAAACCAGCGCCGCCGCCGGTCCGACAGCATGTCCCGGCTTGAGCACCACCACGTCACCATGGGGCGTGACCGTGGTGGCCGCGCCGAAGCGATCCTGGGCGACGAGCGGGTGGGCGCAAAACACCAACCCGACGATGAGGAGGCGAAGGATGGACGAGTACGGCACTGGGTCTGCTCACGGCGCGGGTGAAGAGGAACCGGAACAATGAGGAGTTTCCGGCCCTCGGGCCAGCGAACGCCGGCCTGCCTAGAACTTGATGGCCCAGAGCCCCGGGACGGAGGCGGTCTCCTCGACTGTCGCTTTGTCCGTAGGCTCCAGATCGAGGCCGATTCGGATCATGGGCACGGCGGGCTCGGACACCATGATCTCCCCGCCGCTCGCGGCTCCGACCACGTCGGCGACGACGTCGACGGCTTCACCGACGAGAATGCCGTTCCGCCAGCGCGTCACTTCTCCGTAGTGGATTCCGCCACGGATGGGAGGCACGGGCAGCTTGAGTCGCTCCACCAACTCGCGGAAGGCGGGCTGCAGCGTCTGCGCCGCCTGCACTGCATGGCGGCCCTTGGGGAACTCCATGAGGATGTCGTCGTCGATTCGATCGAGGACGAGCCGGCCCTTGTGGGCCGTGGCGATGCGCTCCGCGGTGTCCCGTAGCGTCGACTTCAAGGTGATGGCCTGGCGCCGGTTCTCGGAGAGAAGCGCCGCGTACTCGGCAAGGTCGACGGCCAGGAGGGCCACCGACTCGCGCGGCACCTCGAAGTTGTTGTCGAAGCACTGGAGGCACCACGCCTCGATGTTCTCTCGCGTGGGGCCGGCTCGCTCCGAACGCCAGTAGACCTTCCACTCGTCACCCCGCAGGCCGTGTTTGCAGCGGGAACCGGAGAGATGGTGCCGACAGTTGCCGCCGGCGCATTCGCAGCGCCGCTCGGCCCACTCCAGGGCGGCGGCTTTGACCTCGGACGTGATTTTCACGGGGGGGACGTGGAGGCTGGGGGAGAGCGCGTAGGCCACGATTCACCTGACGGGTCAAGGACTGCAAGGGCTTCGAGCGCTATGACCCCCCGGGCCCGACGTTGACGTTCACCGACACCGAGTTGTTGGAGCGGTCCGCGTCCTGGTCTTCGGTGACGGCGGTCTGGACACGGATCTCGATGAACACGAGGCCCTCGCTTTGAGGCACCAGTGGCAGAGTCACGGTGCCCTCGGCCAGTGCTGCCAGCGGTTCCGGTTCACAGCGGAGTTCCACTGCGGCGAAGGGTAGATCCAGCGGTACCTCGACGCATGACTCGTCGTAGGGGCCGAGTTGAACGTCCCCGTACGCCGTCAGGTCCACCACCATCCCCCGGGAATCGTCAGGGCCGTCGTTGCTGATGGTGGCCACCGCCTCCATGGGCTGACCTGCAACCGGCGCATCGGGCGTCGTGAGCCCGGCGACCCGCAGATCGACGGTTCGCTGGCCGATGAGGATCTCCGTCTCGAGGCGGTCGTTGCCGGGGTTGGTGTCCGTGTCGCCGTCCACCGGCATCGTGGTCGCGGTGAAAACGACGGTCTCGTCGGACTGCGGTACCACCTCGAAGGGTCCGACCCATCCGGGAATGAGCTCTCCCTGGGAGCCCCGGGTGTCGTTGACGTACCCGACGAAGGGGGCTAGGGCGCATGAGACCGAGAGGACCGGTGCT
>CALJKZ010000329.1 GCA_937983085.1 uncultured Gemmatimonadales bacterium | reverse complement strand
GACCTCGCGGAGGAGATCGTCTCGGCGGTGCGATCGGCCATCTCGACCCCACTGACGGTCAAGTTCCGTCTGGGGCTCGATGGTGAGCGGAAGAACTACGTCGACCTGGCCCGCATGTGCCAGGACAACGGCGTCGCGGCCGTCGCCATGCACGCCCGGACCGCCAAGCAGATGTTCACCGGGCGCGCCGACTGGACCGAGATCGCCCGCCTCAAGGAGGCGGTCGACATCCCGGTCCTCGGCAACGGCGACGTCCAGTCCGCCGACGACGCGCTCGACATGATGCGGACGACGGGCTGCGACGGCGTCATGATCGGGCGGGCGGCGACCAAGAACCCCTGGATCTTCCTCCAGATCGCCGCGCGCCTGTCGGGCGGCACGGTTCCAGAACCGACACTGGCCGACCGTCGCGACCTCATCCTCGACCACTTTCGTCTCGTCGCCCGACGCGAGCAGGAACGCTACGCGCTGCACAAGCTGCGCAAGTTCACCGGCTGGTACACCCACGGGCTTCCGCACGGGCGGCGGCTGCGCCAGCGGATCAACGAGCTTCCCGACGTCGAGGCGTTTCTCGAGGCTGTCGAGGACTTCTTCGACCACATTCTGGTCGAGGAAGCGGCCTGAGGCGGAGTCCTGCTCCACTCGGCAGCCAATACAGACCACAGATCGCCCGATCTGTTCCACCGGGGCGGCAAAGCCGTCGTCGCGGCCTCGGCGACCCGGGAGCGGGACTCCACGGACGACAGCCATGCAAAGGGCCAGATACGGACTCGAAGTGGAGCAGGTATCCCAGAAAACGGATCATTTCGAGCGCCTGGTGGAGCCAGTGGGCCGAAGTGCCCGCCGCGACGGCCCCGCCCGGGCGGTCGTCGCGAGATGGGTGGACCGCACGACAGCGCCGAACTGACCGAAGAGGGCTGGTCCACTGGCGCCCTCCAGCACTCGCCAGACTCGCGCCCCCTCTCCACCTGGAGCCCATTGGCAGCCCGGCGGAACGAGAGAAACTCCACGCTCCGTCCACGGAGTCATCGATGAGACCCGCCGATCGGCAGCCGCTGGAGGTCGAGGTGCCGGCTTACCCCGAAGCCACTTGGCGGCTCCGGGGCGCGGGGGTGGAGCAGTGGCGCGCACAGTGGATTCGCCAGGATGACGAGTCCGAGGAGAGCGCGTCGGAGCTCGTTCTGCCGACCCGCGCCGGCATCCGCGAGGGCTACACGCGACTCGAGCCGCACGTCTCGCCCACCGACGGCGGCGCGCGCCTCGCTCTGAGCATCGAGGCCGAGGTCCTGCGCGTCAACACCGGCGCCGCCTTCGTACTTCTTCTCGGTGCCATCGGGGGTCTGCTGGTCGTCGTCTGGCCGCTGCACGACGCGCTCCTGAAGCTCGCCCCGATCGGCGCGGTCCTGGCGCTCGTCGCCTGGCTGCTCGTCGCCAGCCGGTTTCGGAGCCACGGTCCTCACGAGCTTCTCGAGCTGGTCCGGGACCTGGCAGAGGAGAGCGGCGATGAGGGCTCGAGTCGAAAGGAATGTTCCGTTCCGGATCGCTGTTGACTATAGTGTCCGACGTTCTTTCTCAAGAACCTCGTTCGGACCTGGGGGCGTTCCGGTTTCGACGGGGAGCAAGTCGACTGTGGGGTCGCGTGCCGAGTTTCCGCTCGTCAAACGGAATTCATACCTGCCAACGATAACTTGGCTCTCGCGGCCTAATTAGGCCTGCGACGTCCCACCGGGTGCCCTGGTTCGCGGCGCTCGGACGGGATGTCACCGAAGCGGACCCGATGGATGTGATTCGCCTCGAGTCGCATCCGGGTTCTCATCGAGGCTGGTCCTCACGCCGGACGCCTTCTTCCAAAGCGTGAGCGACGAGACTTCCAAACGAAGGCTACTCACGTAGACACCCCACAGCGAGCTCTTCGGACGCGGGTTCGAGTCCCGCCGCCTCCACCATTTCACGATTCTCAGCTCAGCCGACCGCGGCGGGACTCGAACCCGTGGCGGCGGAGCCGCCACCAGTTCACGGCACCATTTCTCTATTCTCAGCTCGGCCGACCCGCGGCGGGCCTCGAACCCCGTGGCGGCGGAGCCGCCTTGCCAGCGCGGCGCCTTGACGGCAGAGTCTTCACCGTACTCGACCGACGATACCTTGGAGCAATCTTGCCGACCCCACTCACGCCTGTTCGAGAATCGGAACGGATCGACGCCCTCGACGTGCTGAGAGGCGTGGCACTCCTTGGCATCCTCACCATGAACATCAGCGCCTTCTCGATGCCTGCCGCCGCCTACTTCAACCCGAGCGTCTACGGCGATCTCGGCGGCGTGAATGGCTGGGTCTGGCGTCTGACGCACGTGCTGGCGGACATGAAGTTCATGGCCAAATTCTCGATGCTCTTCGGGGCCGGTATCGTCCTGATGACGGACCGCCACGCGGCCCGCGGCCGGGCGACCGGGGCGCTCCACAGGCGGCGCATGCTCTGGCTCATCGCGTTCGGTCTCCTGCACGCGCACCTGCTCTGGTACGACGACATCCTGTTCTGGTACGGAGTGTGTGGACTCGTCGTCTTCCCTTTGCGGACGCTGCCTCCGAAGCGACTGATCCTCATCGGGCTCGCCTCGATCGGAATGGCATCGCTGTTCTCCCTCGTCGGCGGTTGGACCCTGGAGTCGTGGCCTCCCGAGATGCTCGAGAGCGTGTCCCACGACCTCTCACCGCCAGCGGACGCGTTGGCCGCTGAGATCAGCGTCTACCGGGGCGGCTGGCTCGCGCAGATGAGTGAACGGGTACCGCGCGCGCTCGAGATGGAGACGATCACATTGCTCTCGTGGGCTGTCTGGCGCGTGAGTGGGCTCATGCTCTTGGGGATGGCGCTCTTCAAGCTCGGCGTCCTCACGGGCGCTCGGTCGCCGCGGTTCTATCGGAGGCTCTTGGCTGTCACAGCGGTCGTCGGGATCCCCATCGTGGTGTTCGGCCTACGGCAAAACGTCGCCTCCGGCTGGAAAACGCCGGAGTTCTTCCTCTTCGGTCTCCAGTACAACTACTGGGGAAGCCTCTTGGTGAGCCTGGGCTGGGTGAGCGCGGTGATGCTCGCGTGCGGGAATCCGAACCTGGCACGTTGGACACGCCCCTTCGCCGCGGTCGGGCGCACGGCGTTCACGAACTACATCCTCCAGACGGTGATCTGCACGACGATCTTCTACGGACACGGGTTCGGGCTCTTCGGTCGAGTCGAGCGAAGCGGCCAGGCGCTGATCGTCCTTGCAGTTTGGGCCCTCCAACTCGCGGTCTCGCCCCTGTGGCTCCGCCGTTTCCGCTACGGGCCTCTCGAGTGGCTGTGGCGGTCGCTCGCCTATCGGCGCCTGCAGCCGTTCCGACGCCTGGCCGGCGGATAGCGCTCGCCGCCGACCTACCCCGCCGCCTTCCGCTCGAACGCCTCCGCGATGCTCTCCTTGTACGGCGGACGCAGGATCCCCATCTCGGTGATGATCGCCGCCACCAGCTCGTTCGGCGTGACGTCGAAGGCGTAGTTCGCCGCGTCGATGTCCTCCGGCGCCACGTCGGTGCCGAAGACGCGAGTGATCTCGTCGATCGAGCGCTGCTCGATGGGGATGTCGGCACCCGTCGGCGTGACCCGGTCGATGGTCGACAGCGGCGCGGCGACATAGAAGGGCACGCCGTGGCGTTGGGCCAGCACGGCCACCGTGTAGGTCCCGATCTTGTTGGCGACGTCGCCGTTGGCGGCGATGCGGTCGGAGCCGACGACGATCCGATCGACGTGCCCGTGGGTCATCAGAGCCCCGACACTCGAGTCGGTCACCAGCTTGAACGGAATGCCGAGGCGCTTGAGCTCCCAGGCGGTGAGACGGGCGCCCTGCAGGAGCGGCCGGGTCTCGTCGACCCACACCATGCCCAGCTTGCCGGCGTTGAAGGCCGAGGTGATGACACCGACCGCGGTGCCGTAGCCGCCGGTCGCCAGCGCACCGGCGTTGCAGTGCGTCAGGACACGGCTCCCCTCGCCGAAGAGCTCGACGGCGTACTCGCCCATCCGCTGGCACGACTCGATGTCCTCGCGGTGGACGCGCTTGGCCCACTCGAGCAGGCCCGCGATGACCTCCTCGGGATCGCGATCCAGGAGACCGTCGAAGACCTCGGTGCCCTGGTCGATGGCCCACTGCAGGTTGACCGCCGTCGGTCGGGTCGCGCCGAGCAGATCGGCGACCTCGTCGAAGCGCTCGGTCAGCGGGGTGTCGCCGGCGGTCTTCAAGCCGACCACCAGTCCGTAGGCGGCCGCCACGCCGATGGCCGGAGCGCCGCGCACCGCCAGGCGGTAGAGCGCGTCGGCGACCGTCTCCGGGTGGGGGGACTGGGGCCGGCCCGCTTCGCGCGGCAGGAGCGTCTGCTCCAAGAGCTCCAGACGATCGTCGTCGGTCCAGCGGATGGGGGAAAAGACCTCACTCTGGGTCGCGGTTTCGTTCATGTCGTCGTCCTCCGTCGGCGGATGATAGTCGGCGTCGGCGGATCATAGCTCGGCTCGGGTGGGCGGCAAGCCGCGGAGGGTGACGGCCCGCGGCGGACGCCGGGACGAGGCCGGTGCGACCGTCCCGGCATGTAGGGGTCGAGCTTGCCTCGACCCGGATGGCCGAGCGGCCCGGCACCACGGGCGGAGACGAGCTCCGCCCCTACGTGGGTGTGTGGAAGACGGCCGCGCCGCGGGAAGGAACGAGCCCGCCCCGGTGTTCCTCTCGGTAAAGGGCTTTCGAGCTACAATCCGCCCTCCGACCCTGCACCGGGAGACTATCTTGAAAGGTGACCCGAAGGACCTCAAGTTCGCGACTCGCGCCATCCATGCCGGCCAGCCACCCGATCCGGCAACCGGCGCGGTGACGGTCCCCATCTACCAGACCTCGACCTACGTCCACGACCAGCTGGGTCGGCACAAGGGCTACGAGTACGCGCGGGTGCAGAACCCGACCCGCGCCGCCCTCGAGCGCAACGTCGCCTCACTCGAAGGCGGTGTCTCGGGTCACGCCTTCGCGTCGGGCATGGCGGCGATCGACGCCCTCACGACGCTGCTCTCCCAGGGCGACCACGTGGTGGCGTCCCAGTCGGTCTACGGTGGGACTTTCCGACTCTTCACGCAGATCCTCGATCGCTACGGGCTGGAGTTCTCCTGGGTCGACACCAGCCGGCTCGAGACGATCGAGTCGGCGCTCACCGAGCGCACCAGGATGGTCTACGTCGAGACACCGACCAATCCGCTGATGGAGGTGACCGACCTCGCCGGTGCGGCCGAGATAGCGCACCGGCACGAAGCGCTGCTGGTGGTCGACAACACCTTCATGTCGCCCTACTTCCAGCGACCGATCGAGCTCGGCGCGGACATCGTCATCCACTCCGCGACCAAGTTCCTCAACGGCCACAGCGACGCTCTGGGAGGCGTGCTGGTCGCGGCGGCCGAGGAGCACGCCGACTGGTTCGCCTTCGTGCAGAAATCAGCGGGCGCGGTGCTCGGTCCGATGGACAGCTATCTCACGCTGCGCGGCATCAAGACGCTCGAGGTGCGCATGGAGCGCCACGAGGCGAGCGGCCGCGCCGTCGCGTCGTTCCTGGACGACCACCCCGAAGTCTCTCGGGTTCTCTACCCCGGGCTGCCCGATCACCCCGGCCACGAGCTGCAGCGCCGCCAGGCCGGAGGCTTCGGGGCGCTCATCTCGTTCGACCTGGGCTCCTACGAGAAGGCTGAGAGGGTGCTCAACGCTCTGGAGGTCATGACGCTCGCCGAGAGCCTCGGCGGCGTCGAGACGCTCATCTCGCATCCGGCTTCGATGACGCACGCCTCGATCCCCCGCGACCAGCGGCTCAAGATCGGTATCACCGACGGCCTGGTCCGCGTCTCGGTCGGCCTCGAGGACGAGGCCGATCTCATCGCCGACCTCGAGCGGGCCCTGGGCGCCTAGCCCGACCTTCTCAGCAGTCCGTGCCGGCCCCAGCGCGAGCACGGAACGGGTAGGACGGAGCGACGACCGCCCCCGCCCGTTCGGTGTCCGCCTACTCGGCCTCGTCGTCGTCGAACTCGGCGTTCTTGTCGAGGCAGGACGCGATCCAGCCGAGGAAGTCGGCGTCGCCGCCGCTCGGGAAGGTCAGGATCTCGGGCAGGTCGTAGCTGTGCAGCTCCTGGATGGTCGCCGCGACCTGGTCGTACTCCTCCTCGAGGGTCTTGATGACCAGCAGGTACTCGCTGTCCTTGCAGATCGTGCCCCGCCAGCGATAGACCGACCGTACGCCCGAGATGATGTTGACGCAGGCGGCGTGGCGCCGCTCGAGCAGCTCCTCGGCGAGCTGATTCGCTTCGAGCTCGGTACCCACGGTGGTCAGAACCGAGATCGCTCCCATGGCCGGGGACGATACTGGAAGGCCGCGACGACGGTCAACAAACAGCTCGATGGCGACCGCCAACGAGGAGGGTGGGAGTCACGATCGAGCTCCCCGGAGAGAGCGGACGAAGGATGGCGGACGTGGTGCCGGGAGCCCTCGGCTGCGCTCCCTTGGCTCGCTTCGCGATGACCGGCCCGGCTACTCCCAGACCTCGAGCTCGCGGTCGTAGACGAGCACCTTGACCTTGCCGGTCCGTCCGAAGATCCGCACCACCGCCAGCTCGGAGTGACCGTCGGTGAGGTAGAGCGAGCCCGGCGTCGATCCGCCGAGCGGGCTGAACGAGGCCATGTTCGAGCTCCCCAGCCGGATCGGATCGTCGAGGGTGGTCAGCCGGCTACCCGGATCCCCGGGATCGATCGGCGCCTCGACGGGCGGGAAGCCGAAGGCCACCGTCGAG
>CALJKZ010000328.1 GCA_937983085.1 uncultured Gemmatimonadales bacterium | reverse complement strand
TCGAATCCGAGCGTAAGACTTCAACCCGAGCGGTGGAGCTCCCCCCGTACGAGCGGGAGTACTACGACGACGTCGCCTTCATGACGTGCATGATCCTGGTGCTCATGGGCAACTACAGGGGCTCGGGCCACTTCGGGGGGCCGACGGCCTACACGCCCTACAACGTCGCCCTGCACCTGGGCGGAACCGAGCTGGGCGGCCTGTCCTACGACATCAGGGAGCCAAAGCACCCGTACACAGACAAGTTCATGCTCGCCGGTGGGCACTGCATCCCGACGTGCTACGCGCTTTGGATCGTGCTGTACGAAGCCATGGCCCGGCGTCATGCCGCTACCGGTGACCACCGCTTCGCCGTGGACCCCGGAGTGGCGATGTTGGGCGTGGACGCCATCGGCTTCCGACGTAGTCACGGGGCCATGGACGAGATCCTCCAGAAGAACGACCTGGCCGACCACCCCCTTTTCGCTCAGGCCGTGGGCCGCGGAATCCGTCCCCTCATGGGGCACGCCGAGAGCACGGACGTCACGAATGACGTCAACGGTGGGCCCTCGGGCATCGGCATCGCCACGGCCGCAGGCAAGGCCATGTTCTGGGACTTCGCCGGGGCCCCCAAGAGCCTCAAGGTGTTCGCCCTCGAGGGCGAGTTCGCCATGACCGAGGGACACGCCCAGGAGCTCAAGACCACGGCCCTCTCTCAGCGTGTGGGCAAGCGACTGCGCGTCCTCATGAGCGAGAACAACGCCGGTATCGACGACTCCCTCATCGGCGGTGTCATCAAGCCCGAGTACACCAGCTACGACCTCGCCCAGCAGTGGAGTTCCTACGGCTGGAACGTCCTGGGCATCGAGAACGGCAACGACTTCGACGACGTCTTCGCCGCTCTGAAGACCATGGAGGAATGGCCCGAGGACGATCTCCGGCCGATGATCCTCGTTGGCCCGACGATCAAGGGTTGGTGGCCGGGAGCCGAAAACGGGAAGCTCCCGGGGTTCGGCGATCAGATCACGGGGTTCCCCAGCCATCCCTACGGCTTCGGGATCAACTCCGAGTACTTCGTCGCCCTCGCCGAGAGCTTCGAGCGTCGCTATGGCATCGAGTTCGAGGGGATCCGCGACGGCGCGCCGAAGTCGGAGAGGGAGCGCCTGATCCAGTTCAAGACGAACATCGACATCGCTCTTTCCGTCATGGAGGAGAAGGCGGGGCTCGGCGAGTGGATCTCGGACCGTCTCGTCTCCATCGCCGATGGTCTCGATCGGGACCTGCCCCTGTCCATGGACATCTCCAGGGATCCCTTCCTGGACGAGCGCCTGACGCCCGCCGGACTTCCGGTGGAATCCCCGACGGTGGAGGCGACGGACCCGCGCAGCGGCAAGACCGTCACCAGCACCATCGATCTCTTCATGCCCGCGGGGCAGAAGAAGGGCGCGCGCCGGGCCATCAGCGAGGTCGGCCGGTGGCTGAACTACGTCACCGACAACCGCTTCCTCACCATGGCGGCCGACCTCTCGGGCTCCATCAACGTGGAGAAGGCCCACTTCTTCGGTCACTACGACCCCGTGGAAAACCCCTCGGGTACGCGCCTGAAGGCCCCCATCCAGGAGGCGGTGAACGCATCGACCATCATCGGCCTCATCAACCAGACGGCGTCGAAAGACCCGAAGATGCACGCCGGCGTCTGGGGCCTCTCGGGCACGTACGGGGCATTCACGCCCCTCATGTACACACCGGCCCGGGTGTACAGCCAGCAGAACCAGGACAGCCTCTTCAACATGGGCGTCCTCACCATACTGGCGGGCCACTCGGGGCCCGAGACTGCCGCCGACGCGCGCACCCACTTCGGCATCTTCGCACCCCAGGTGTGGACGCTCTTCCCCCGGAATCAGGTCATCAACCTTTACCTGTGGGACTACAACGACGTGGCTCCCGCGTACTTCGCCGCGGTGTCGAAGGCTGCTCGGACGAAGGAGGTCGGCATCATCATCGTCCACGTCGCGCTCCCCGACGCGCCCGTCGCCGACCGCGACACCTTCGCCGACACCGACCTCAAGTCGGCGGCCAAGGGCATCTACCTCATCCGGGACTACGATGATGGTTCGCCGCCCATGGGCACCGTGTGGGTCCAGGGCTCCAGCGCCACGGTGAATCTGGTGGCGATCCTGGATCGTCTCGACGCCGACGGACTCAACGTCCGGGTGGCTTCGGTCATCAGCCCAGAGCTCTTCGCCGACCAGTCGGCGGAGTACCAGGCCCACGTCTACCCGGACGCAGCCCGCTACGACAGCATGGTGGTGAGCACCATGACAAAGCGCGTGCCTCCCCTGCCCGACCTCGGACCTCTCACCGAGGAGTACTCGCTGTACGCCGACCAGGCCGACCGTTGGCTCTCCGGCGGGACCGAGGACGATGTCATCACCGAAGCAGGCCTCGACGAGGGGTCCATCTACCAGGCCATCGCACGGTTCGCCAAGGAGCGGGACGAGCGGCTGGACCGGCAGAGGAAGGCGCTGGCGGCGCTGTAGAGAGGTGTGATGGTGGCGGCTCCCGGAAGCCACCACCCCGGATCGCCCCAAGGCGTCGAGACCGCGACAATATGTCGCGGCGGCGGCACACTTTTCGGGAAACAGATGGCGCTCGATTCGGGTGTTTTCCCGTCCCTCCGCGGAATCGTGTGTTCCTGGTCTGACGGCCCGGTTCGTGCTGGTCCGAAGGCCAGAAGACTTCGTGCGACGGGCCGGCCACGGCCACGCGGTCGGTGATGCTCTCACGAGTCCCCGACGGTCGTGGGCGGGCCCCCCACGGGGCCTTTCGCCGCCCCGATGGGACGCGTAGGGACACGGTCTCCCCCCGAACCGACAACGCGCCATGGCCAACTCTTCGCGGACCTCCGTCGCCCCTGGTCCTACCACCGCCACTCCCCCCGACGGTTCCGAGTCCGCGACCGACCCACAGCCGGTCGAGCCCCTCGTGCGCTGGTTCGACGAGCTTGGCGCCGGCGACGTCGAGGCCGTTGGCGGCAAGGCCGCTTCCCTCGGCGAGATGTTCGGTGCCCTCACGAGCAAGGGCGTCCGCATCCCCGACGGCTTCGCAACCACCGTCGCTGCGTACGACCGCTTCCTCAACGCCGAGGTGGTCATCGAGGATTGGGCGCCGGTCATCGATGAAGCCCGCCGCCTGGCCCCTGGCGTACTCGAGGCCTGCTCCCTGCGGTCCGCCCTCCACTGCCTCTTCGAGGGGGTAGACGACGACGACCCTCTGGACCTCCACGCCCGAGCGACGCTCGCCCGGGCTCTGGTTCGCGCCACCCCGGTTCCGCGGGACGTGGACCGCTCGCTTCGTCTCGCCCATCGTCGCTTATCCGACCAGTACGACGGTGAGGTAGATCTGGCCGTCCGTTCGTCGGCTACGTGCGAGGATTCGGAGATGGCCTCCTTCGCCGGCCAGTACGAGTCCTATCTGAACATCCGCGGTGCCGACGCCGTCATCGACGCGTGGAGAAAGTGCTGCGCCTCGGCGTTCACCGAGCGGGCCATCGGGTACCAACTCCGCAGGGACATGGACCCCATGGAGGGCCGTCTCGGCGTCGTCGTCATGAAGATGGTGCGCTCCGACATCGCCACATCCGGCGTGCTGTTCACGCTGGACCCCGATTCGGGCAACCGAAACGTCATCCACATCACGTCGGCCTACGGCCTTGGCGAGCTCGTCGTCCAGGGGAGTGTGTCGCCCGACACGTACGTGGTGTGGAAGGAGGGCGTCCGCCGGGGCAAACCCGCCGTGGTGCAGGAGCACCTCGGCGCCAAGGACCGCAAGCTTGTCTACTCGCTTCAGGGCGGTACCTCCACCGAGAGCGTGGATGTCCACGCCAGCCGGCAGCGTCAGTGGTCGCTGACCCGGGACGAAGCTCTGGAGCTGGCGCGAATGGCGCTGACCATCGAGGAACACTACCAGCGACCCGTGGACGTAGAGTGGGCCAAGGACGGCTACAGCGGTGAGCTGTTCATCGTCCAAGCTCGCCCGGAGACGGTCCACGCCAACGCTGCCAAGGAGGCGACGTTTCAGCGTTTCAGGATGGCGCCCTCCGTCGTCGACGAGCTCGTGGACGCCGGGAAGGTCATCCTTCGCGGCCACGCGGTGGGCAGCCGCATCGGCGCAGGAAGGGTCCGCCTCTACAAGGACTACGAGGAGGTAATCGTCCGGAAGCGCGAGATGCGCAACCGTCTCGCTGCAGGTGAACGGATCGAGGACATCCCCGTCGCGGAGCGTGTGTTCGACCCCGGCGACGTCCTCGTCACCGAGCTCACCACCCCCGACTGGGAGCCTCTCATGAAGGAGGCATCTCTCATCGTCACCGAGAAAGGGGGTCGGACATCGCACGCGGCCATCGTCGCTCGCGAGTTCGGGATTCCCGCCATCGTGGGGTGCCACGAAGCCACCAAGATCCTGCGTCCCCTTCAGGAAGTCACCGGCACATGTGCCGAAGGCGACGAAGGCCTCGTCTTCGACGGCATCCAGCCCTTCGAGGTTCTGGAGATCGACGCGGGCGCCATCGCCGACACGCGGACGGGCATCAAGCTCAACGTGGGCTTTCCCGGGAAAGCGCTTCAGGACGCCATGCTCCCCTGCGACGGCGTGGGACTCGCCCGCCTGGAGTTCATCCTCACGGCGCAGGTCGGGATCCACCCCCTGGCCCTGGCCTACTACGACGAACTCCGCGACTACACCGCGGACGGCACCCTGGCTCCTGAACTGGAGCCCTTCGCCGATGCCCTCGCAGCGGAAGACCCCCACGAGCTGGTCACGCTCCTCGGGGCCATCGAGCGGCGCACGCCCGGGTACGGGGACCGCCGCCAGTTCTTCGTCGATCAGGTGGCCCACGGCGTCGGTCTCATCTGCGCCGCGTTCCACCCCCGGCCGGTGCTGGTGCGGCTCTCGGACCTCAAATCGAACGAGTACCGCGAGCTTCTCGGCGGCCGGATCTTCGAGCCCCACGAGGAGAATCCCATGATCGCGTGGAGGGGAGCGTCCCGCTACGTGGACAGCCGGTTCGCCGCCGCCTTCGACATGGAGCTCGATGCTCTGCGGATGGTCCGTCAGACCCTGGGGCTCGACAACCTCCAGCTCATGGTCCCCTTCTGTCGCACCCCC
>CALJKZ010000327.1 GCA_937983085.1 uncultured Gemmatimonadales bacterium | reverse complement strand
CCCCCCCCGCGTCTGCCCCCTCCTATTCCGTCGGCCGATCGGGGCTCGGGTCAAGTCCGTCTGATCGCGAACGAGGACGGGCGCATCGACCATGTGGCCATGACCCGGTCCACCGGGGACACCTGCTGGGACGCGGTCGCGGTACGCGTCGCGGGTCAACTCTGGTACCGCTGGCTCCCGAGCGACGAGTTCCCAGCCCCGGTGGAGGTGTTGCAGCCCATCACCGTGGGGCTCGCCCAGGACCAGGGATAGGGGCGCATCATGGGGACGAAGGGAGGCGGAGGACTGGCGACGGACGAGGTCGAGGAGATCCTCGCCACGTTGGAGCAGCGCTTCCACGAGCACGAGGATCGTCATCCGGACCTCATATGGTCCGAGGTGGAGGAGCGGCTCCGCTCGCACCCGAAGAAGCTGGGGACCCTCGCTGCCATGGAGCGGACGGGTGGTGAGCCCGACGTCGTCGGCCGGGGCGAGGGCGGAGCCGAGTTCCTCTTCTTCGACTGCTCGAAGGAGAGCCCCGACGGACGGAGGAGCTTGTGCTACGACGCCGAGGCTCTCGCGTCGCGGAAGAAGCACAAGCCAAAGGACAGCGCGGCTCGCCTGGCAGCCGAGATGGGTGCCCAACTTCTCGATGTGGATCGGTACCATCGACTCCAGAGCCTCGGCGACTTCGATACCAAGACGTCGAGCTGGCTCCTGACTCCACCCGAGATCCGGGCCCTCGGTGGTGCCATCTTCGGCGACTATCGGTATGGCACCGTGTTCATCTACCACAACGGGGCCGAGTCGTACTACGCCGCCCGCGGGTTCCGATGCGGGATCGCGGTGTGAGACCCCCACTGATCCTTGCCATGCTTCTGCTCGCGACGGTGGGTGGTAGCCCCGTCCAGGGTCAGGAGAACGACATCGAGGCCGTACTCATCCACCCTCCGGTGGCGGCCCGCTTCCAGTGCTCGGAGCATGCTCTCGGATCCGAGGACCACGCGCCCGACGCCCTCGGCTCCGACTGTGTGGTGGTGCGCCGGGGCGGAGGACCGGACGGCACACTCAACGCGCCGTTCTCAGGGGACGGAACCCGGAACGAGGCCGGGTTCGGCTGGCTCGAGCCCCGTCTGGCCCCCTTCGACGGGGTCGTCACCAGCGTGAGCCTCAACGCTGCGACCACCGAGCCGGGCCGCTTCGGCCCGGGGCGGTCGAGCGCCATGGTCTTCCGGAAGGGCCTGGTGGACGACCCGGACGCCGTGCAGGTGGCCTTCGTCCACATGCGTGAAGTCATGGTGTCGGAAGGCGACACCGTGCGTGCAGGGCAACCCGTGGCGCGTATCGGGAACAACGGAAGGTCGTACAACCCCCACGTGCACATCGGCGCCTTCCGAGGCGACGTCTTCTCAGGCCAGGCGGTGCCCCTCCAGGTCCGGATGGACCTCGAGGCGATGGGCCGATTGCGGGGCTCGTTGCCGCCCGGCTAGCGCAGGTCGGTTTCGGAGTAGGCCTGCACCGCCCGGGCGATCCCCAGCGCCGCTCGCCCCGGATCGTCTACGATGACGGCCCGATCCCGGCTGCTCGTGAGAAAGCCCGTCTCGATGATGACACCCACGGTGGCCGGATGGATGGAGTGCCGGTAGCGCCGGTAGTTGAAGGCGTAGTAGTTGCGCATCCGCCGCGTGGTGGTGGTGAGACGACGAAGGCCCGTGGCCTCACCGTAGACCGATCCCAGTAGCTCGGCGACCTCGTGGGCCTTGCCCGTGCGATCGCGCCGGGACGAGGCTACCCGATAGCCCGAGGCCCTGGCGTCGTCGCTTCCGTCCGCGTGGATGGCGATGAAGAGATCGGCCCGGTACGCCCGCGGCACCACCGCGGGAAGGACGTCCACCTGATACCCGGCTTCCTCGAGCAGCACCGCAGCGCGCTGTGCGATCTCGAGGTTGACCTCCCACTCGTGCATGCCCTGCCACGACGTCCCGTTTCGCCGGAGGCCGGAGAGCTCACGAGGGGCCTCGTCCGCACGCCAGTGGCCTGCTTGCAGGGCGACGCGCAGGGGCAAGGCTTCGTCGGACCCGGCGCGGGATTCGAGGATGGGACCGGGTCGGGCGGCGCCCGCCGTGGCGAAGATCAGGCACAGCCCCGCCGCCATCGCCTTCAACGTCTTCCCTTGCATCTCCATCCTCCCCGGTTCCCGACGTGAATCCCTGAGTACCACCTGAGACGCTATCGTGCGGCCCCGGGTTGCGTCCGGCAATGGGGAGGCTTCATCATGCTCAACGACACCAACCATCGAGGGTCGTTGGAGCGGACGGGCCTCATTGCCGGGCCGAAGCAGCGTCAGCTCGCCATCAAGTACAGTCGGCTATTCAACCTGACACGGTGAGTCTCGTGCCATGGCGGCATCGAGGTGAAGAGAGTCCGTGAGGTGCGGTCGTTGATCTGGCACGCGGGAGGAGGTCGCTGGATTGCGGTAGCCCTCGGGCTCGTCATCCTCGCCGGAGAGGTCTCGGGTCAGGACGCGTGCTCCGCGGAGTGGCGGCTCGAGGAGGCGCTGCGCATCGGGTCATTGGACGGTCCTGACGCCCTCTCATGGGTCCCGAATCTGGCCATCGGCTCCCAAGGCGAGATCTATGTGCCCCAGCCCGCCAGCGGTCAGGTGTTGGTGTTCTCCGCCGAGGGCGAACTCCTTCGATCGTTCGGTCGCTTCGGGTCGGGCCCGGGAGACTTCCAGGACGGACCACGGGTCGTCACGTGGGCCCAGGGCGAGCTGTGGGTTGCGGACCGACTCCGGGCACAGTCCTTCGGGCCTGACGACCGGCCCCGGGCCTTTGTCCAGTTCCAATTCTTCGATCCCGAGGAGGGGATCTACTCCCGCCCTGAGGCGCCGTTGGCCGACGGCACGATGTGGGCCAAGAATTCCTTCACCAGCACGGACGGGCGGCGCGGTCCGCGGTCCATGGCCGTCCGACGATTCAACGAGGACGGGGCGGTTCTCGACACGATCTTCGTCCTCGACGTGAACGGTGACCGCGTCATCACCAACCCGGAGACGGGTGGCTTCGCGGTCAATCCATTCCGGGCGATGATGCCC
>CALJKZ010000326.1 GCA_937983085.1 uncultured Gemmatimonadales bacterium | reverse complement strand
TTTTTGTCGATTTGCCGCTCCGGCCCGAAGCGGCTCTCTCCCCGGGCGCGGAGGAAGACGACGAGGGGCGGGCGGCATGGCGTGGACGCCTCACCCAGGGTTGGATGGGCCAGGAGGCGGAAGAGGTCTCCAGCTACCGCCGGATGACCACCATGGGGCCTGCGGTGGTCCTCATGTACGCCTTCATCATGACGATCTTCGCGTACGATTGGGCCATGTCGCTGGAGCCCCACTGGTTCAGCACCATGTTCGGCCCCTGGTTCTTCATGGCGGCCTTCCTGTCGGGCGTCATGTGCACCGGTTTGTGGAGCCTCTACCTCCGCGGCAAGCACAAGGACGTGAAGAACCACATCGGGATCCAGCAGCGCCACGATCTCGGTAAGCTGAGCTTTGCCTTCACCGTCTTCTACGGATACCTCTTCTTCTCCCAGTACATCGTCATCTGGTACGGCAAGCTGCCGTGGGAGCAGGCGTGGATCATCCATCGGTCCAACGGGGCGTGGGGAAGCTTCTCCATCCTCGCCCTCGTCCTGATCTTCTTCCTGCCCTTCATTGGCCTCATAGGTCGGATGCCGAAGATCAAGCCGCGGGTGTGGTCCGTCTTCGCCCTCAGCAGCGTCTTCGGCCTCTGGCTCGAGCGCTACCTCCTCATTGCGCCGTCGCTGTACCACGAGGGCGATCCCGTGTTCAGCATCTGGCAGCCCCTCATCGGGCTCATGTTCCTGGGGCTCTATCTCGGGGCCGTGCGCTGGTTCCTGTCGACCTTCCCGGTCATCCAGGTCTGGCAGCCCATGGTGGATCCCGAGAGCCTCGAGGCGGAGGTGCCGCACGCGGAGTTGCGTGCGGCGTACGGGGGGCGTCGCGGGTTGTGGGCTCCTTCCCGGCCGTAAGGCGGCTGGCGCGGTGACGTAAAAGGATGTAATCGAAGGAACAGGCGTCGGTCGGTGGGTTCCGACCGGCGCTCTCCCTTTGTGGGCGGGTCCATGCCGGCGCCGATGGGTGGGCCGTCCGTCCATGCGCTTGTCGTGGATCCCGACCGATGCGCTCAGGTACTATCTGGCTATGAAAATCATCCGCACGAACGCCGCTGTCGCGGCGCTGACCGCCGCCGCCCTCGCCGGGTGCAGTTCGCCGCTCCAGGTCATCACCGAGACCGAGTTCGCGGCCAGTCTCGGGGTGGACCTCTCGATGATGGAGGTCCTCCCCAACGGAGTGTATTTCCCGGGTCGTGGGCAGGGTACCGGCCCCCAACTCGTCTACGACTCGGAGATCATCTACGACTTCACCGGGTGGCTCGCCGATGGGACGCAGTGGGATTCCCAGATCGGCGTTTCCACCGTGTTCATCGAGCGGGAGTTCGGGGCCATCCCCGGCTTCAACCCGGGCATACTCGGGATGAACGAGGGCGGGACCCGGCTTCTGGTCATTCCACCGGAGCAGGCCTACGGGGACCGTGAACGCCGGTCCGCCGCCGGTGTGACCATTCCTCCCGGCTCCATCCTCGTCATGGAAGTCATGCTCACCCGGGTCAGCCTCCCGGACCCTGCACCATGATGCGGATCGTGAGGTTGAGGTGTTCGTTCGCCGTGGTGGCGCTGGCCGCGGTGGGGCTCGGCGCTTGCGGAGACGGTCATCCCTTCCAGGTCATCGAGGAGACGGAGTTCGCCGCCAGTCTCGGCATCGACCTGGCCACCATGGAGCAGTTGCCTAGCGGGGTCTACATCCAAGAGATCACGCCTGGCAGTGGAGCTCAGGCCATGGCCGGCGACATCGTCAACGTCGACTACATGGGGTGGTTGGCCGACGGCACACTCTTCAACGACTTCGATGCCATCGATTTCTCGCTGGATGGCGTCGTCCCGGGCTTCCGTGACGGCATCATCGGGATGGTCGTCGGTGAAACGCGGTTGATGGTCATTCCGCCGGAACAAGGGTATGGAGCGGCGGGGAACGGTTCGGCTATTCCGCCCGGGGCGATCCTGGTGTTTCAGGTGACGCTGAACGCCGTGGAGACGCCGTGATGGGCCTTGGCGCGGGAATGGGGAGGTCGCGCGGGCCAGCCGTAGGGGCTGTCGCCGCGCTGCTTCTGGCGGGCGTCGTCGCTTGCACCGAGACGCCGACGGGGGCGGAGCTGCAGAAGATCGAGGAAGTGACGTTCGCACCATCCTTGGGTATCGATCTGGCGGACTTCACGCAGCTGGCGACGGGGGTCTACTACCGCGATGACGACTTGGGCCCGGTAGATGCGACGCCAGCGACGTACGGCACCACACCGACGATCTCGTTCACCGGCTGGCTGGTCGATGGGAGGGTCTTCGCCGAGGGATCCATCCGGTTCTTCATGGGAAACTTCGAAATTCCCCTGGGGCTCGAAGAGGGTCTGCTCAACCAGCGGGTTGGCGGCACGCGCACCATCATCGTGCCGCCGGAACGGGGACTTGGTGGCGTGGATCAGGTTCACGAGGAGGGCGTGATCGTGGTGCCTGGGGGGTCGGTCCTGGTGTATGAGGTGGTGGTGGACACGGTGGAGGGGTAGGTTGGGCGGCGATTCACACTAGCGGGTCTTCGAGGGTCCGCGCCCCGTCCTCCGCACCACCGCGCGCCGGCAGATGAAGAAGAAGATCAAGGGAGTTGCCGGGCACCTTCTGGTGGGGTCCGGTCTCTTCTCCAGATTCCTGGGCGACCGCGCGATCATCGTGGCGTTCCACCGTATCGACGATCGGTATCCGGACAACCCGATCTCCTACACGGTAGACGGTTTTCGCCGGTTCTGCCTGTTCTTCAAGAATCACTTCGATGTGGTGACACTTTCCGAGCTGTTGGATGACCTGGAGCTTGGACGATCCATCGAGGGAAAACTCGTCATCACATTTGACGATGGGTATCGGGACAACTACAC
>CALJKZ010000325.1 GCA_937983085.1 uncultured Gemmatimonadales bacterium | reverse complement strand
GCGGTCGAGGGTGATCGTCCAGGCGGTCACCGTCGTGCGCCACCGATCGAGGAACGTGGCGCGGGCGCCGAGCTCTGCGCCGGTGGAGCGGACGAGTGGGTCCACCGGTTCGACGGGCTCGCCGCTGGCCGGATCGGTGGAGTGCACCGTGCCTCTGGCGTCGTTGCTATGAAAGCCGAGACCCCCGCTGAGGTACAGCTCGAGATCGGTGGTGGGCGAGAAGATCAACGAGGCCTTGGGACTGGCGATGGCATCCGATGTGTTTCCCGAGTTCTCCTGGAGGTCGCTCGTCATGTCGAACCGGTAGACGTCGCCCCTCAGTCCCAGGACCGTGCGGAAGCGGGGCGACCAGCGCGACTCCAGGGACGCGTAGCTACCCGAGCTCCACTGGGTGCCTTCGTCACGACGCACCGTGGCATCGACGTTCCGTTGCGACGTCTTCCGGAGGGAGACGTCCAGCAGGTCGGCGCGCGTCTGAAAGCCGAGGGTCAGCGTGTGTCGATGGATGGTCTCGACGTGCGCGAAGTTCGCGCCCAGCACGGTGCGTCCATCGTCTTCCTGCTGAATCTGATCTCCCCGATCGGGATCGTCGAGGAAGTAGGTGAAGTTCGAGTAGAGATCGAGATCGTAGGTGATCCCGTACAGGTCGAGGCGCTGGCTGTTGCCCTCACCCACTCGGGACCATGTGGCCGACAGGCTCGCGCGCCCCGTCGCGCCTCCGAGGGTCGAGTCGACCTGACTGAACCTGCTGATGGTGCCGTCTTCGACGAGGCGAAGCGGGATCTGATCCGATGCGTGCCACTCATTTTGGTACCCCATGGCGAGCAGAGAGAAGAGTTGGTTCCCTCGCGCCATGGAATAGCGAAGCGCGCCCGCGCGCTTTCGCAGGTCCTGTGCGACGACCCACGGGCCGTCGTATCCCTTCAGCTCCATCCCCGCGAGGAGCACGCCGGGGCCGAGGCCGTGCGATGCAGCGGCCACGACCCGGCGAAAGCCGTGCGCACCGACCGTCGTCGCCAAGAAGGGTCGGTCCAGAGATCGACGCAGTCGGAGGTGCGCGGCTCCTGCGGCCCCGAAGTCTCCGATCTCGGCGTAGTAGTTGCCGAGCTTGTACTCGACGTGGTCGACCAACTCGGGAATGATGAAGTTGACGTCGGTGTAGCCTTGGCCGTGCGCGTGCGTGGGCAAGTTTACCTGCATCCCTTCGACGGTCGTCGAGAAGTCCGTCCCGTGGTCGAGGTTGAACCCCCGCACGAAGAGCTGGTTAGACTTCCCGTCGCCACTATGCTGTGTCGATATGAGGCCGGGCACGGTCTCCAACAGCTCTCCCTCGCGCATCAGGGGCCGAAGACGAAGGTCGAGGGATCCGGTACGGCCCTCCGACGCCGTGGAGGCGATGCCGACGAGGTCGTCCATGCGGCCTTCCACCACGAGCGGCTCCAGGACGTGAACCAGGGAATCGGGTATCTCACCGGGATCCTGCCCGAGCGCGTGTGAAGTGGCCGCAAGGAACAGGAGGCCGACGGGCCCGAGAGCACAGAGAAGTCGATGTCGTGGCCGACGGATGAATGGCTCGACGCCCCGCGTCCGTCGGATAGCGGAGAGAAGGTGAAGATGTCTGAAGTACATGAGCTGGAGTTCCAGGTGACGTAGGTCATGAGTGGTCCAACGCCCGCACGCTCCAGCGTGCTTCGACGGCGTGCGAATGACGCCAGATCGTTCATGACGCTTGCGCGCAACGCGGCGGAGAACGCACTCGTCGGGAGTCGCGAGCTACACTTGATACGACGCCAACCCAGCGCTCGGATTGGTCGAGGTCCGGTTCGAGGGCAATATCTTGGACAGTACGAGGTACTCTTCGCGGATCCCCACCAGACTCCATCGGAGGCGCGACGACGGCGTTGAGCTCCAAGTCCGGCCGGGCGGTGGCTTACCACCGTGGCTCTCGGAGCATGGGCTTCTAGAGACGCACGACCGGCGCTCGGACGACAGATTCACCACGGACCTTGTATCTGCGTCGGGGGGAGACTGCAGCGGCCACTCGGACACTTCCGCGGTCCAGGTTCGGTCTCGTAGCCCGATTGAGTGGGCCGAGCCGCCCTGTAACGGAACCTGGAACATCGCACACTATGGC
>CALJKZ010000324.1 GCA_937983085.1 uncultured Gemmatimonadales bacterium | reverse complement strand
AGCCAACCGGACATCGCCCGCCGCTTCGGTATCCCCGAGTGGAAGATCGAAGAGCGGAAGAAGGCCGTTGCCGATCCGAGCCGCTACGAGGGACTCGTCCGTGCCGCGCGAGCCGGCGTCCCCATCGTCTTCGGTACGGACGCGGGAAGTCCGGCGGTGGAGCACGACGTCATCGCCCCCGAGTTGGCCCACATGGTGAAGGTCGGTGTGTGCGAGAACGCCATGGACGCCCTCGCCTCCATCACCGTCCGGGCGGCGAAGGTGTCGAACATGGAGGACGTCCTCGGCACCCTCGAGGAAGGCAAGGCGGCCGACGTCATCGTGGTGGACGGTCGACCCGACGAAGACCTCTTCGCCCTCGAGCGGGTGAAGTCCACCTTCGTCGCCGGCCGAAGGATGCACGGATGAGCCTCCTCACCCAGCGGCTGGCGCCTCGGATCGTCGAGGAGGACGGAGCCTTCCGGACCCGCATGCTCCAGATCGCGGCCGGCCGCACCGACCTCATCGCGCTGGGCCGTGGCGACCCCGACTTCCACACGCCGGCCCACATCGTCCAGGCGGCGAAGGACGCCCTGGACGCGAATCATCACCACTACACCGGTCCCACCGGTATCCAGCCGCTTCGCGAGGCCATCGCCGAGAACTTCTCCCAGCGGTACGGGCTCGACTACGGCGTGGACGAGATCGTCGTCACCGCCGGGGCACAGGAGGGCATCATGCTCACCATGCTCGGGCTGTGCTCACCGGGCGACGAAGTGCTCATCACCAGCCCGCGGTTCACCACGTACGACACGGCGGTGCGGCTGTGCGGGGGAACGCCCGTCCCGGTGCCGACCTTCGAGGACGACGACTTCGCCCTGGACGTGGCCGAGATCGAGAAGCGGATCACACCCCGCACCCGGGCCTTCGTCCTCGTCTCGCCCAACAACCCCACGGGCGCCGTCACGCCCCCCGAAGCCATTCGCGCCATCGCCGATCTGGCCCTCCGTCACGACCTCCTCATCGTGGCCGACGAGATCTACGGCCGCATGATCTACGAGCCCAACGAGCACCTCTCCATCGCGACGCTTCCGGGGATGCGCGAGCGCACGGTGACGCTCAACGGCTTCTCGAAGACCTTCTCCATGACGGGATGGAGGGTGGGCTACCTCGGAGCGCCGGCCGACTTCGTGGCGAAGATGACCGAAGCACGCCACACCCTGTCCATCAACAGCTGCTCCATCAGCCAGCATGCGGCGGTGGCGGCCCTCACCGGACCCCAGGAGCCCATCGACGCCATGATCGCCGAGTACGCCGAGCGGCGTGCCTGGCTCATGCCCGCCCTCACCGAGGCCGGCTTCACCTACGGCCACCCGGGGGGCGCCTTCTACATCTACACCAACGTCTCCACCACCGGGCTGGCGGCCCCCGACTTCTGCCAACGGCTTCTGGAAGAGACGGGGGTCATGCTCTTCCCCGGCACCATGTTCGGTGACGAGAGCACCGACTACATCAGGATCAGCTACCTCCAGCCCCTTCCCCTCATCGAGGAGGCGATGGAGCGCATCGCCGACTTCGTCCAGCGAGCCCGACCCGCATGACCGCCTCCGACTCCACCTTCGTCGGCATCCAGATCAGCCCCATCAGCTTCGTGGACGAAGGGGTGGACACCGTCCTCGACACCCTCCAGACCCGCGTGGGCGTCAACACCCTCATGCTCGGCACCGTGAGCTGGCTGGGCCTGAAGTCCGGTCGATCCATCAGCTACGAGCTCGACGGATGGCCGGATCACGGCGTACCCGAGCCGTACCAGATGCGGGGCGGGGCGTACTTCGATCCGGACCCCCGGTTCTACGAAGGCACCTTCATGGCGGATTACCGGAGCCGGGATCCGGAGTTCGAGGGCAAGGACATCCTGAAGATGGTGGTCCCCGAAGCCCACGAGCGGGGCATGAAGGTCTACGTGGAGCTCATGGAGCCCTTCTTCAAGTACTCGGGGCACGGCTCCGCTGGAAACGTCGAGATCCCGACGTTGGCGCAGGCCATGGAGGTGGATCTCTTCGGCCGCCTCGGTGACGCGCCGTCCACCTCGAATCCCGGGTACCGGCGCTGGATCCACTCGATGATCGAGGACCAGGTGCGCAACCACCCCATCGACGGGGTGATGTGGTGCAACGAGCGCTACTCGCCGCTGGACACGCTCATCCAGGGCGGCGCCCCCGGCGACTTCTCGGCTCCGGCTCGGCGCGAAGCGATGGAACGCGGCATCGATGTGGAGGCCTGCCGCCAGGCGCTTCTTCGCCTGTACGACTTCATGCAGGAAGCCAAGGCGGGGAAGCAATTCGCCGACGGTACGCTCGTCACCTTCCTCCGTACGCTTCTCGACAACCCCGAGGCGCTCGTCTGGGAGAAGTTCTGGCTGGAGCGCAACAAGGATCTCGACCGGGAGCTGTACGGCCTGGTGAAGTGGTGTCGTCCGGATCTTCCCTTCGGCCTGAACGTCTGGAACCGGAACCACTTCAATCTCGTGCGTCGGGCCCAATGGCCGTGGGCCGAGCAGACCCGCTATGCCGACTTCGTGAAGCCCATCACCTATCAGCACCAGGCAGGAGAAATCTGGCACAAAGAGCTGGGCTTCCTTCGCACCACCATCCTCCGGGATTTCGAGCCCGACGAGGCCACCCGCGCCCTCTTCCGGATCCTGGGACTGGACGAAGCGGCGTACGACGAACTCGTATCCACCGGGATGGACCCCGACACCTACGTCCGCGGGCAGTGCGAGGACGCCGTCCGGGGCGTGGCGGGCGAGGCGAAGGTCTACATGGGCATCGGCGTCGACGCTCCCCGGACCCGGCCGGAGACGGCGAAGTGCACGAAGGACATCGTGTACCGTTCCGTGAAGGCCACCTACGAGGCGGGCGGCGACGGCGTGGTCCTGGCGCCCAACTACGCCTCCATGCACCTCTCCCACCTCGACGGCGTCGCCGAGGCCCTCGAGGAGCTCAGTCTGAGGTGAGTTTCGACGTGGCCGTGACCGACGGGATCCTCGTCACCCCCGAGGGGACACGGCCCGGAACGCTCGGCATCCGGGACGGCCACATCGCGGCCATTGCATCTCCAGACGAGCCGGTGGACGCGGCCGAGACGTGGAGCGCGGAAGGTCTGCACGTCCTGCCCGGCGCCGTCGACATCCACTGCCACATCCGCTCTCCGGCGTACCCGGAACGTGGTACCGTTGCGTCGGAGACGGCTGCATGCGCGGCGGGTGGCATCACGACGGTCTTCGAGATGCCCATCACCGATCCGTGCTGCAACAGCCCGGAGCGCGTGACCCTGCGGTGTGACCACTTCGCCGAGACGGCCGTCGTGGACTTCGCCATGTACGCGGCTCCGTCGACGCTGACGGAGGAAGCCTTCGAGGCCCTCGCCGAGTCGGGCGTAGTGGCCCTGAAGATCTTTACCACTCCCGCGCCTTCCGGCCGGGAGCACGAGTTCGAGGGGCTCGCCTGGCCGAACGCGTCGGACCAGCTCCAGGTCTTGAGGCTGGCCCGGGGCATCGGACTGCCGGTGGTCGTCCACGCCGAGCACCCCGAGATCCTCGCACGGAGCGAGGCCCAGGCTGCCCTCCTCGATCCTGCCGACGCCGCCACCCACGAGGCGGCCCGGCCGGCCATCGCCGAGGCCCTCGCCGTCGCTCAGATCCTGACGCTGAACATCCAGGCGCAGGCGAAGGTGCACATCGCACACGTGACGTCGGTGGACACGCTGACGGTCCTACGATCCTTCGCGGGGACGTCCGACTTCACGGCGGAGACCTGCCCCCAGTACCTACGCCACACGTCCGACGACGTCGCCCGAGTGGGGGTGTTCGGAAAGGTCAATCCGCCCATCCGCTCGGCGGACGATCGAGACGCCCTCTGGGCCGCGCTCGCGGACGGGACCCTCGGCCACGTGACCACCGACCACACGAGCTTCTCCTTCGCCGAAAAGTCCGCCCACGAGGGCGACTTCCTCTCCGCCCCTCCAGGCCACCCGGGGACCGAGCTCCTCCTCCCTACCCTCCTCGACGCTGTGGCGGATGGTCGCCTGACACTGGAGCAGGTGGCCGGCCTCACCTCGTCCGCCGCGGCCCGGCGCTTCCGCCTGCCCCAGCGCGGCGCCCTCGTCGAGGGGGCCAGGGCCGACCTCGCTGTGGTGGACCTGGCCGGCGAGACGCGGCCCTCCCCCGAGACCCTCGTTACGGCCGCGCGGGACCTCGCCCGCCTGGCCCACGGACAGACGTACCGGGGCCGCGTCGCCGCCACCTTCGTCGCGGGGCGCCAAGTCTGGGACGGCTCGTCGGTGAACGCTCCTCCCGGGTGGGGCTGTTTCGTTCGACCCGGCGACGTGGGCTCGGCATCATGAGCGCCCCACCACCCCTCCTGGGGGTCCGCGCCCCCCAGAC
>CALJKZ010000323.1 GCA_937983085.1 uncultured Gemmatimonadales bacterium | reverse complement strand
TGGGTGCCTCCTGACGGATTGGAATCTTGATGACCCGACCTTGAGCCTCGTTGGACATGGGTTCGGAGGTGCGCATCCGCCTGGCCAAGGCTAGTACGATCCGGGGGTAGCCAGCGCCACCGCCACGATGAGGAACCCGCCGAACACGAGGGTTCCGGCGATCTGAACCCAACGTTCCTCTGAAGAAACGACAATGAGTGCGGCTCCCACTGTACCGGCAGTGACCCCACTGAGAGGGCTCAAAATCGGAACGCCGAACATGACTACATTGCCGGCGGTGCCAATGACGCCGTAGGCGGCGAGCGCTGCCACGCCCCACCGGCCATCAGTCCTGAAGTACTGACTCAAGTCTGCCGGGTAGTCGCGTGCGCCCGTCGGAAGCGTCAGTCCCCCCGCCAGGAACAGTATCGCGGCGAGAAGTAGGAGGATCCCAAAACTCGCGGGTGTCCACTCGGGTAGAACCGAGAGTTCGAAGATCGCCCACCAATACTGGAACTGGTAAACGAGCACGTATCCTGCCCAAACGAACGGAAGCCAATCCAGGCGGGATTCGTGTCGCGCTCGAAAGGCCGCCAGCAGGGATGTCAGAACCAGGGTGACGGCCAACCCCAGAACGAACGACAATGCCACAGATAGGAACTCGAAGGCGGTCATCTATCTGCGGGCTCTCGAGGCAACATCCGCTCCACATCGCGAGGCTTCTTGGCTGCTGGGATTCTGCTGACGCAGCTGCCCGCTTGGCAAACAGAGGCCAGCGCGCACACCGAGCCTCCTGACCATCTCCTACCGTAGAGCAAACAATTCAAACCGTAGCGCGACGGGTTGGCCGTCGGCCTCGCCCGTCACAACCAACGTGAAGGGACCCGGATACGGCCACATGAGCTCCACCTCCCGGTTCCTCCGCACCCCAATGGAGAGGCATTCCTGTCGCGTGTACACCTGAAGCAACTCGACCGTGATGCCTTGGCCCACCCGCACGTGCTCGGGGCGCTCCAAGATGCACGCGCACTCGAGTGTCGGGACGACTATTGAGAAGGGAACGCCGGTTGGCAGCGACTCAGGTACGAAGAGGTAAGGGCGAGGACGGTCTCGGCCGGGAGCACGAAGTACGGGCCTGAGTTCAGGACGACACACGACGCTGCCGCGACTGTGACGAGGAGGACCAGCCCGACTCGATAATGCGAGTCACACCTCATTCCCGTCCCCTAGCTGGAGCCGCTCCCGCGCCTCCCCCAACTCTCGCAGTTCCCGTCGTAGCGGCAGGCTTAGCACGAGCCCAGCCACCGCGAATCCGAGGAACCATGACCACGGTTTCACCGCCTGCCAGGTTCACCGAAAGGATCATCGGGGAATCGAATGGCAGGCTGACCACCGGACATCATGTAGTGTGCTTCCAGCATCGCCAGGCCCATTCCGG
>CALJKZ010000322.1 GCA_937983085.1 uncultured Gemmatimonadales bacterium | reverse complement strand
CATCGACCTGTGGCTGGGGAGCGAGTTCCGGGGTCGGGACGTGACGGAGATGGTGGTGGCCGCGATGGCTCGAAGCCGTCGGAATCGGACGTTTGTCGTCTCGATGGACAGTGAACCGTGTGGCATCGTCGGCTTCTCGGACTTCGATGAAGTCGATCGAATTGCGAATCTGTGGTACGTGCTAGGCGAGAAAGGTCTGGCCGGCAGAGGCATCACCACTCGGGCAGTCAGGCAAGCGCTCGATCTCGGGTTCGACGAGCTCGGTCTCCAATCCATCCACGCATGGATCATGGAAGACAACGAGGCCTCTCGCCGAGTCCTGGAGAAGTGCGGGTTCAGCCAGGCGGGGCGGCTGCGCCGCGCCGTGCACGTGGCTGGTGGGACCCGCGACCGGATCTACTTCGATGTCCTTCGCGACGAGCGATCAGGGTGAGACATCGAGGGGCAGGAGCACTCGGGTGGTCTCCCAATCCAGGCACAGTGTGGTCGACTGGGCCGTCGCGTCGGAGACGGAGACGGTGAACTGCTCTACGAACTCGATAGCGGAGGACTCGACTGGGATCCGCGCTACTTCAGCCGCCCGCACCACGGGCGTGTAGGCGTCGGGGAACCGACGGCCTCGCCGTCCTACCTCTTCCCTTGTACGTCCTTCCTGGCGGATCGAGCGGTTGATCACCAGTGTCCATTCCCGTGGATCGGGAATGGTGTACAACGAGTAGCGACCCCGTCGGAGAGGTACGCCAGCGAGAGACGCCCTGGCGGGAAGATGGAGGGTCGTTGGCTCATCGGCTCCGGTTCGCCAAAGCTCGCCGTAGGGGACGAGGTCTCCGAAGATCCGTCGGCCGTTTGCGGACGGCCGACCGTAACAGACGAGACCCTCCTGATTGCCCATCGGGAAAGACAAGGCCTCCCTGGGGCTCGAGCGCCCTGCCAGTGGATACTGGTGCCGACACTCCATCGGAACGCCGACGAAGGCATCTCTGAGTCGGTCGCGCAGGTACCCCAGTCGGAAGCGGACATGCATGCCCATGCGTGCGGCTCCCGATCAGCCGTGAGGGTGGATCTGTATGGGAATGATAGCCCGGGTCCGCTCCCAGTCGATCCAGAGCTCGACCTGGTCGCCGCTCGGTTCGGAGAAGCCGATCGTAAGCTGCTCGACGAAAGGGATACTGTCAGTCCGCACCTGCGCCCGTCCGATCTCACGGGCACGGACGTCCTCGGTGTAGGCATTGGGTTGGAGCACGCCGCGGGGTCCACGCTCGTCCCGCGTCAGGCCCCACTGGGTGGTCGATGCGTTGACGACCACCGTCCATTCAGCGGACGTGGGGACCGTATATATGGAGTAGCTGCCGGGTTCGACCGCCAGTCCGGCGATGGATCCCGGATCCGAAACGTGGAGGATGGTCGGTTCGTTGGCACCCGTGCGCCAAAGCGTGTCGAGTGGGACGAGTTCGCCGAAGACTACGCGACCTTTGGCTGACGGCCGCGAATAGCAGATCTTCAACGTCGAGGAGTCGACCGTCGCGGTTGCCGAGTCGTATGGACTCACTCGTGTTTCTGGCCTGGCAGGAGGATCGCAATGCAGGTCGGCCTGACTCGTACACGCAGTCAGCATGACCGCGGTGGCGAGTGTCCCCGCAGAAAGACCAAGAATGCTCCGCAAACCTTCCCCCTCTCAGCGTGAAGTGTGGATCATGACAATGATAGGAAGCGGACCAAGCTCGCACGACCCCGGTAGGACGAAGGGACGGTGACCGAGGCGGCTGGTCACCAGGGGAAGAACCTGGTGGTGATCATTGGCGCTGGTCGTAGCGGGACCACATGGCTCCACCTGATGCTCGGCTCGCACCCGAGGGTCGCGACGGGTCAGGAGAGCCAGGTGTTCGCCCGATACCTGGCCCCCTTGATGGAGACCTGGGAGGCTGAGCTGGACTGGTCCCAAGGCGAAGGCGTTCGGCAGCATGGCATCTCGTCGTACCTGACGGAGGAGAGGTTCGTCGGCCTGCTCCGGCACTTCGCCCTCGAGGTCATGGGGAGCGTGCTCGCCGAGAAGCCGACGGCCACGCACCTTCTGGAGAAGTCGCCCAACAGCAGTTATCACGTGGACCTGATCAATCGATGCCTTCCGGGAGTCCGGTTCATTCATGTGATTCGCGACGGCAGGGACGTCGCGGCGTCCATGTCGGTCGTGGGCTCCCTCTCACGTCGAGCAGGCTGCCCTCGAATGGCGGCGGAGCGTCGAGGCGGCTCTCCAGGCGAAGGCCTTCGCGCCCCGCTACGCCGAGGTGCGCTACGAAGACCTCCTCGAAGGGGGGGTTGCGGAACTCAGTCGCCTCTTCGACTTCCTCGATGTGCCCGTGTCGACTGCCGAGGCCCAGGAGATCTATGAGGCCCATCATTTCCACCGCCTGAAGTCAGGCGACTATCGGCGGGATACGTTCAAGAACCCCGGGGTGGTCCGGGCATCGGGTACTCCTGACCGAAAGGAACCTCCAGGCTTCTTCCGCAAGGGGAAGTCCGGGACGTGGCGTGAGGAGTTGACTCGGGCAGACGTGGCCGAGTTTCTCTGGGTGGCCGGCGAGCTGCTCCAGAGTCTTGCATACCTCGGGGATGAAGCGGGCCTGCCCACCCGTCCCCCGGGTCGATTGCGATTCCGACGGTTGCTTCGTTCGAGCCGCGCGGCTCTGGTCCGGGGGGGGAAGCGAGTGCTCGGTGGCTCCTGAGTCTTCCGTCGGAGCGACGCTCCGCACGGGTTCCCAGA
>CALJKZ010000321.1 GCA_937983085.1 uncultured Gemmatimonadales bacterium | reverse complement strand
CCCTCGACCCCGGCGCGCCGAACCCCGGCCCCGAGGTGCAGAACTTCCTCGACGTCATCGTCGTGCCCCCCGCCGCGCTGGTCGCGTCGGTGAGGCGCGACGCGATCTTCGGCATCATCTCGGCGACCCTCGGCTCGCCCCCCACGATCCTGACGCCCCAGATCATCAACGTGGCCGACAGCGACGACGACTTCGAGGTGGTGGCGAACGACTTCGTCTCGGGGCCCGGCAACCACCCCCTGGACCTCGCCACGGACGGGGTCACGAACATCTTCGTGTCCGGCGACGACGACGTGAAGGTGTTCTCCATCTCCCTGCAGGCCCAGAACCCGATCAACATGACCGGGGTCGACACGATCGCCGTGAACTCCGTGCTGGGCACCCTCGCCGTGGGCGCGGGCAACGCCGTGCGGGTGTACACGGTCGTGGCGGGCACGCCCCGGCTCACGGCCACGGTGACCTTCGCCGGCACCGTCACGATCCGCGGCGTCGCCCTGCACACGACCGACCGCGGCTCCTTCGTGCTCGCCTGCGGCGGGACGAGCGGCTTCAGGGTCGTTCAGATCAGCCAGGCGGGCGGCGGAGGCACCGGCGCCCAGACGGGCTTCGGGGGATGAGGGCCGCCCTTCTCGCGCTGCTCCTCGCCGCTCCGCTCGCCCCGGCGCAGGGCGACCCCTACGAGCGCGAGATCGACAAGGGCCGCGCGCAGTTCGAGCGGGGCGCCTTCGACGAGGCGGCGGGCCACTTCGCCCGCGCGGCGTCGATGCGGCCCGGGCTGTGGCGGGCGCACGCCTACCACGCCATGACGCTGCTGCAGCAGGCCACCTTCGAGCAGGTGCCCCAGCGCCGCACCGCGGTGCTCCAGGAGGCGCGGCGCATCGCGGCGCTCCTGGTGAAGCACTGCGGCATCCGCATGACCGACCCGCTGTACCTGTTCCTGACGGGCACGGCCTACAGCATCGACGGCGAGGACCTGCGGGCGTACGAGACGCTCAAGCGCGCGCTGGACCTGCCCGACGCGACGTGCGTGCCCTACGACGAGATCAGCCTCCAGTCCAACCTGGAGCGGGCCTTCGCGAAGGCGTCGGTCTCCATGGCGGAGCGCCTCATCGTGATCGGCCAGTTCAGCCACGCCGACGAGCTGATGGACGCCGCGAACCCCTACCTCGCGGAGACCGATCCGGCCCGGCCCCACTTCGAGAACCAGTACGCGGTGGTGTCGGAGCACCTGGGCCGCACCGAGCGGGCGATGGAGCACCTGCGCAAGGCGGCGCGCCTCACGAAGGACGACGACCGGCGGCAGATGTACCTCGCCACGGTGGCCCTGATCCTGCTGCAGAACAACCGCATCGAGGACGGCGCGAAGGTGCTGCGGGAGGAGCTGCCCCAGGACTCACAGCACCCCGACGTGATCCTCGCGCGCTGCTCCCTGCTCTACAAGGAGGCGCTGCGCAAGCCCGACGGCCCGGCGATGGACGAGGCGCTCGCCTACTACAGAAAGACGCTGCCGGGCTACCCCGAGGAGGACGCGTACCTGCTCGTGCGGCAGTTCACGGAGATGGTGCTGGAGAAGGTGGGCCCGGCGCAGGCGTCGAAGGAGCGGCCGCTGCTCGAGGAGACGGTGCGCCTGGCGCTGCGGCAGACCGAGGTGCGCCCCGAGTGCCCGTCCATGTACTACGCGCTCTACCGCCTCTACCGGCTGCTGGGCGACGCGGAGAAGGAGATCCGCTACCAGGACCTCCACGAGATCCGCAAACGCGAGTGGAACAACAGGGAGCAGTACGACGCCCGCGGCAGGCCGCGCTGCCGCTGACGCGGCCTATCGAAGGGCCTGATTCGCATCCGCATGGGCGCATTGCGTGGACGCACGCTGCCTTTTCGCTGCTACGACCTCCCCTTGGATGCCGCCTGCATCTTGCTCCCTGCAGCGAGTTCGCGCAGCGCTCGAGTACTGAGTGCGAGACCTTACCGATTGGGGGGTTCTGCGAAGGACAACACGACGTCAGTCACCTTCCCCTCATGAACATGAACTGCTTTCTCTTGTCGGCACTGTCCCCCAGAAGATTCGCTTGTTCCGAGGAGAACATAGGACCCTGGAACGGCATGGCACACATACCAAGAGCCTTGCCTGTGCGGTGGCAGAAAGTCGGCGTGAGTGTCCTCTCCATCCTTAAGCAAGCGGAGGTCGCATCGGGGAGCGCGCACACGCAACCATCCGCCCATGCGCAGCATCGCTCTTCGAGTAGTCTTTTCACCGGGCGAAAGTGAGACGCGGAGCGTTTCCGGGATCCAGGACGGCTTCCTAGAAATGAAGTCCTCCCATGGGCTCCGAATCGTCACTCTGTGATCGCCAGGTGGGAGGTCCAGCATGTAGATGCCGTCCCGATTTGTCAGATTAGTTGCACTAGCCCCTCTTTCGATCGCGATCGACTGAACTGGAGTGCCGGAGCGGTCGTAGAGCACCAACTGAAGAGTCGCTCTTGCCCGCGGATCGGGCTCAAGAGCCACTCGTGCGGTGTGATCTAGGGAGGCCGGGACTGGAAACGTCACTTGCTCAGTCGGCAGGTAGCCCTCTGGCATGACTGTGATCGTGAGCGGATGCGTCGGCTCAAAGTACTCCGATAGTGTCTCTAGGGTAGAGGCCTCAGAGGTGACCGCAGTGCCGTCTGACCGATGAACCGTCCATCGGACGGGCGTTTCGATCCTCGCTCCGCTCTGAGCATCGATGAGGTGCAGTCGTAACCGAGGAGCTTCTCGCGCAATGAGTCGAATTGACACATTGCCCGCCTCTACTACGCGGGTCGACTGGGGTGCCGGGAAGCGCAAGCGTGTCGAGATTGAAGCCTCGTAGGTGGCGTGCACTAGGCCAGAGAATGAGAAGTGCCCGCGCTCATCTGTCAAGACCTGCAGGCGGTCAGCCATTGCCTCAGATAGCAAGGGAGGTTGATCCAGAGGCCTTAGCCGAACAAGGACTTGTGATAGTGCGTGATTGAACTGATTCACGACGACACCAGATATCGCTGCACCCGCGTGCACCACAACGGCAGTCTCACGGCAGTTGCGCGGCAGCGGCCGGAGTATCATCGGAGCAAAGGGCGGAGAAGGGACCACCACAATGCCAGTGCACCCAGCGTCTACCGTTGCGGGTGCCGCCCACAACACGCCGTCCTCGCATTCAATCACGCGAACGAGTCCGTGCACTCTCTCACCGGCAGAACTTCGAATGTGAATCGTCAGGGCATCAGTGTTGGTGAGAGATGGCAAGTGCCCACCCCACCCACCATTGCGCTCGGGAGGTGAATACTCCGCGGGCAGTTTGTTGGGCGCGCGGGTTGTGCGACGCAGCGAGTATGCAGCTACAGCAAGGACAACTGCCCCGAAGAGCGCGAGAACTCGTAGGGTCATGCCCAACACAAGTATAGGTGCTGCAGGCAAGGCGTGATCCCTGATTCTGGGGACCGGATGAGAGCAACTCTGCTGTCACCCCTCACAATGCGCCCTGGTCCAAGGACAATGAGGCCGTCGTGGCCGGCGCCGCGACCGGCTTCGTTGACTCCAGGTCGAGCGTGCCTCTCCGAACTGGGCTGGGTCCCGGCAGGCTACACCCAGGACACGGACCCGCTCCGCTGGCGTGATCTGGCACGGCCTTCCCGGCCGCGGCCGATCGCCAAGACCCTCGACCCGATCCTCGAGAAACCGCTCCCGCCACTTGCGCACCTGGGACTCGGCCGTCCCAAGCCGCCGGGCGATCTCAGCGCAGGCCACCCCTTCCCAGCACAGGAGGACGATCTGCGCCCGGCGCTTCAGTCGCGCCTCGACCTTGTGACCGCGCGCCGTCCGCCGGAGCTTCGTCCGCTCCTTCCGCGGAATCCGGAGTCGCCGCGCGGGCGTCCCCATACTCCATAGATCGGCCAGCCCGACTCGGACTATTGGGACACGACACTAGGGGCCACCCAATACACTGCGTGCTCTCTGGCAGCATCGATGCACCATCGTCAACAGTCCCTTTCGAGCCCCCGTGCGGCGTTGTGCACGGTGCGTCGTGGCCGGCCCCCTTCTCCTGTACCGCCGCGGAGCCGTTGCGCGTCCGGGTGTGGCTGTTGGAGACTATTCAGGCGTGTCGCCCAAACCCGAGCGGTGGTTGACTCTCTGGCCACGCCCCATGGAAGCGTGCCTCGTTTCAGCCTGAGTACCCAGCGAATTGCTGCGACTAGCCTCGCTTGCGAGCGGTCCCATCGCAGGAGCTAGCTCCAAATGGGCGTGGAGCACCTCCAAGCGTGACACCGGTTCCCCCATTAGGATCGCCATCATTTCCCACGGGGGCGCCCATTGCTGATTGAGGCGCATCCCCGTATGACCGCGATCGGGTCGTGGTGTCGGATCACCTGGTGCATGCGGATTCCACGGTTGATCCAACCCAACCTGAGGGGCTCTCACAGATCCTTTCCTTATGGGGTCGCACTTGAAGCAGAATCGCTCGCAGTACGCATTTCCTATTGTAGCGCTGTTCACCATGTCCTTAGGGCACTCCGCTCGCATGGCAACGCAGTCCTCCGGACACATCGTGCTAACATCCGCTGCGCTACCCAGCCAACCCTTCCCCATTGCCTCCTTGACAGCCCACTTATTGACGGTGTCACTCTTGCTCTGGTGGCACACTATGAGATCGAACTCGCCCGGACACGTGATTTCCCTTTTCTCGGTGAGTACCGTCGTGCCAGCAGCCAGAACATCCGGAGGCGGTGGCATAGGGATAGCGCCAGCTATTTGCTTTGCACACACGACCGCGATACTCACGATCAAGCGGAACCAGGTCTTTCCGTCGTCACTCGTTTCTACCCCTACGGAACTTTGAACTGCCGCTCCCCATGTAACTTCAACGGGGCATGCCGGCGGGCACGCCGGCTTCTCTGCTTCAAACTCCTGTGGCGAGTAGTAGCCCAAGGCCTGTAGGTTCTGAGCATG
Source organism: uncultured Gemmatimonadales bacterium (assembly GCA_937983085.1). Classification (GTDB taxonomy): domain Bacteria; phylum Gemmatimonadota; class Gemmatimonadetes; order Longimicrobiales; family Gaopeijiaceae; genus UBA2589. The sequence goes on along the minus strand of CALJKZ010000321.1, from coordinate 8,790 downwards.
AGCAGTGGCTATGTCAATGAGGCGCGTACCCTCGGTGTTCGCAGTAAGAGTGTCCTCGTTGACGTATCCTAGCTGCCACGCAAGGTCCAAGACCGTGTCCTTGTTCCATCCAGGGACGAGGCACTTGTACTGATACTGGTGCGAGGCGATGCACCCGTCGGTCTCGTCAGAATGGCGTACTTTCCCCATCAACGTGCAATTGCCCATCGTGGAATCACCTCTTGAGCTTTGCTATGGCGCTACGCGCTAGCGTGCGAAAGAACACCCTATTGACAGACCGTGCTAGCTGCGGAGACCCGCAACACGCATCTTGCAGAACCTGATTTCGGCTTGCTCGCGCCCACTCAACACTGCCGCCGCAAGTGCAGGCGCCGGTTATCGAGGCGAAAGTCCACAGGGCATTCGCCGCTACGGTCACACTAGCGGAACAGCCCTCACACTGACACTTCTGCTCACCGCAAGATGACATTGAGCACCCTACGAATACGGCCTCCACGCCGGCGCGGCTACGACGATGTGCACGAAGTTGCCCGCGCTTCCCGCGGTGAAGGTGAAGTTCAGGCGGATCTCTTCCTTGAGTCCCGTGATGTCCTTGGTCGCCACGCCGGTCCCCGAGATGGCGGCGAAGCTGCCCGCAGCCCCCCAGGTCGTCTCGTCCGCGTTCTTGTGCTGGACGGCGACGGACAGCGTCGGCGAGCCGGACATGTGGGTCACGTCCAGCGAGAAGAGCGCCGCCAGCCCCCCGCGCGGGAACGCCGGGCTGTAGTACGGGGTCGTCCCCGTGCCGTCGTGGATGATGGTCGTTCCGACGATCATGCGAAAATCTCCTTTCGGGATCGGCTCAGTACGGTCTCCATGCCGGCGACGGCAGGAGGAAGTGCACCGCGTCGGTCGCGGGCGCGCTGGTGATCGTGATGGCGAAGCGCAGGATCTCCTTCAGTCCGCTCAGGTCCTTCGAGTAGACGCCGGTCGCGGAGATGGACGAGAAGGTGCCGGCGCTCGTCCAAGAGGTCTCGTCCTCGTTGCGGTGCTCGAGGGCCACCGTCACGGCCGGCGTACCGCCCACGTGAGTGATCTCGATGCTGAACAGGGCGGCCTCGCCCCCCCTGGGGAACTCGGGGCTGTAGTAGGTGCTCCCGTCGAGGCGAAACAGCGTCGTGCCCAGGATCATGTGCGAACTCCTTCTCCCTTGCCTCGGACGCGCAGCCTCCGGCCCCCGCCCAAGAGACGCCGGACGGGGCCTGTGACCTGCTCGTGCCTCCGGAGCAAAACGCGCCAGGGGGCCGGCTCCCCGGAAGCGGACGCGGATACGTTGAGACGCAAGCCGGCGAAGTCGAGCGTGATCATGAGCTGCGCTCCTGCCCCATAGGTCGCGGGATTCCCGGGTTTCTGTGGATAACCCGCTCGAGTGCTCGCAGTAGGTGAGCGCAAGCCGTTGCCGCGGAAGGGCTTGGAGAAACCACTCCTTTCGCGTTGCGGTCGCCGGGTTCGACGTCGATTGCGGCCGCAACGGCTGCTGCGAGTCTCTTCTCGATGCGTTCGGCCACGCGCCCTACGCGCTTGGTCGCCGCCCCCGAGGTCGTCCCGAGAAGCGCCGCGATCTCTCCTGCCTCGAGCCCTTCCACATAGGCGAAAACGAAGACCCGGAACTGGCCCCGGGCGAGGACCTTCGGCTGTCGGGCCGCGACATAGGCAGCATTACGGATGGCACGGGCAAGGCGTCTCTCCCGTCGCGTGCCCCTCCCGAAGAAAGCCAGGTCGGGGCAGAGTCGGGGGACCCCACGCGCCGGTGCGAGGACGGGGTCCCAGGCGACCCCGGCGTGCCGCAACACGCCGCCCGTGCCGAGCGCGCGCCCGTCCAGCGACGTCGCATGCCGGCGTCTTCGCGACTGTTCGCGGCGGGCGGCCCGGCGCACGTGCGCCCGCACGTCGGCACTGCCGCCGTCCTCCAGAAAGCCGAGGAGGCCCTCCTGGGCGAGATCGTCTTCACAACCGGGGATCCCGCATCGGCGGGCGAACGCCGTGGCCGCCTCCCGGGCGACAGTTTGGATCTCCGCCAAGCGATCGGGATCCCGCGTCGCGTCCCGCTCCTGGGGCACGGAGGGCCCCCCCCCCCCGCGTGCCCGTGGCCGTCGCGACGGTTGTCGCCGCCGTGCAGGGCGTCTCCGTTCCCGCCTGCCATCTCGATCCTCCCTTTTGCCACGGGGAATCGTAGGCGCGTGCGCAACCCGTCGCAACGCGAAACGGATTCGCTTGCATTCGGGCTCGCGCGAGACATGGCGGCGGCCGCAAGCCGGGTGTGCTCACGCAACGCTCATGCGAGCCCTTCCGGCCTCCCGCGCAGGGGGCGACGCCCGTCACTCCTGCGCGATGCGCACCTTTCGGTCGACGCCCTCGATCGTGTGGGTCGTCGTTTCGCCGTTCGGCCAGGTGATCTCCAGCTGCACCGGGCCCGTCCACGCGCCGAGGCCCACGTGCACCCGCGGGTCGTTGCAGCCCAAAAACCCCTGGCCGCGGATCACCTCGAGGTGTTGCACCCTCTCGCCGGCGCGGACGACGATCCAGCTTCCGATCGCGTCGCGGTTGGACTTCTTCGCCGGGTTGCCCGTGAGGAACAGCTGCAGCCAGTGGCCCGCCGCGGCGCCGCGCTTGTTCACGAGAAGGTCCGGCGTGTTGTTCAGGTTGATGACCAAAATGTCCAGGTCGCCGTCCTCGTCGAGGTCGAGCAGCGACGCGCCGCGGGACCCCTTCCGGATGTCGAAGCCCGGGCCCAGGTCGCGGTCGACCTGGGTGAAGCGCATGCGGTCCGCCGTCGAGTCGTTCCGGAACATCCGGTTGAACTGGTCGAAGGTCGTGTTCAGGTCCTTCGCCTCCTTCATGTCCACCTCGGGGTAGACGTGGCCGTTGGCGTAGAAGATGTCCCTGTCGCCGCCGGTGTCGTAGTCGAAGACCTGCACCCCCCACCCGAGGTCGCGGTAGACCGCCTCCTCGACGCCCGAGCGCATGGAGAAGTCCCGGAAGCTGACGCGGCCCTTGTAGGACTCGGCGATGTAGAGGTTGTTCGTCTGGAGGGCGAAGTTCGTCTTGTGGATGTCCGGCAGCCCGTCGCCGTTGACGTCGGCGGAGTCCGCCCCCATCCCGGCCAGGTCCTCGCCGTTCTGCCCCACCGCGATGCCGTACTCCTTGCCCTTCTCGATGAACGTGCCGTCCTTCTGGTTCTCGAAGAAGAAGGAGGGCACGGAGTCGTTCGCCACGTAGATGTCGGGCCAGCCGTCGCGGTTGACGTCGGTGAAGAGAACCTGGAACCCGTACATGGGGCCGCCCTCCGCCTCGGGACGCCACACCTTCGACGTGCGGGTCACGTCCTCCACCTTCAGCTCGCCGTCCCGGCCGCCGAGGCCCCGGAACAGGCGGTCCTGCTGCCGGGGGAGCCCGAGGGGGCCGCAGTACACCTCTAAGCGCTGCCACGAGCACACGTTGGCCTGGATGATGGAGCCGTCGGGGTTGCGCCGCACGTCGGGGGCCGTGCGCAGCCACTCGAACATGTCGGCGTAGTTGGCGACGTAGACGTCCAGGACGCCGTCGCGGTCGTAGTCGCCGACGGACGCGCAGGTCGACCACTCCCACTTTCCGGGCTCGGCGGGGCCGGCGAAGCCGTTCTTGCCGGCCACGTCGGTGAAGCGGCCCTTGCCGTCGTTCACGTAGAGGCGGTTCGGGCCGAGGTTCGCGACGATCAGGTCCTGGTCGCCGTCGTTGTCGAGGTCGGCGGCGCAGCACCCGAAGCCCCACGCGTCGTCGTCCACGCCGCGCTCCTTCGCCTCGTCCCGGAAGGTGCCGTCGGCCTGCTGCATGTAGAGGGCGTTCCGCGGGCGGTCGTCGCCCGTGTAGAACTGCGTGCGGAAGGGGCCCTCGAGCCAGTTGCCGTTGGGGACGTAGACGTCCATCCTCCCGTCGCCGTCGGCGTCGAAGACCGCGGCGCCGGGCCCGACGGCTTCCATGATCAGCTCCTTGCTGCGGGGACGGCCGGTGCGGTTCAGGAGCGTGATGCCCCGGGCCGCGGCCTCGTCCAGGAACCACGGCCCGCCCTCGTCGGCCTTGGGGGCCGGCTCGGGCGCCGCCTTTAGGGGCTCATTTTCCGGCGCCCCCCCCGCCCCCCCGTTTTCGCCCGAGCAGGAGGAGAAACCGGCCAAGAGCGCGCAGATTCCGGCGAGAGCCGGCCCCTTGGCCCGCGCAAGTAACCTCTTCATTCGCAGCATTTTAGGTCACCCCCGAGAGACCCTCGCCTCCCCTCCTTGAAGCCGCCAACCGGGGATACGCCGATCCTGTCCGCCCCCGTCGGCACAATGGCGGATCGCGCCTATGGGTGGCAGGTATTGTGTTGCGAACCGATAGATACCACTATATGTTGTGTGCCGTCGCGGGGTACGGCAGGGTGCGGTTCCCGGGGACTCGAACGAAGGCTGGAGGGTGCAAATGAAGGTCGAGCGGCGCTTCACGCGGGATTCCAAGGACCCCTACGGCGGGATCCGTTTCGTGGAACGGACGTCCCGGATCGTGGAGCCCGACGGGCGGGTGGTCTTCGAGTGCCGCGGGGTGGTCGTCCCCGACACGTGGTCGCAGGTGGCCACGGACGTGCTGGCGCAGAAGTACTTCCGCAAGGCCGGCGTGCCGGCCCGGACGAAGGCGGTGGCGGAGAAGGGGGTGCCCCAGTGGCTGTGGCGCTCCGTCCCCGACGCCGAGGCGCTGAACAAGCTGCCCGAAGGCGACCGGTACGGCATGGAGCGGGACTGCCGGCAGGTGTTCCACCGGCTGGCCGGCTGCTGGACCGCCTGGGCCTTCAAGGAGGGGTACTTCGACTCCGAGCGCGACGCCAAGGCCTACTACGACGAGATGTGCTTCATGCTCGTCCACCAGATGGCGGCGCCGAACAGCCCCCAGTGGTTCAACACGGGCCTCTTCTGGGCGTACGGCATCAACGGCCCCGCCCAGGGCCACCACTACGCCGACTCGAAGACGGGCCGCCTCAAGCGCAGCAAGGACGCCTACTCGCGGCCGCAGCCGCACGCGTGCCAGCCCTACGATGCGCTCGTCAGCACGCCGCAGGGCCCGATCGCGATCGGCGAGATCGTCGAGAACCGTCTCGAGGGGCTCGAGGTGTTCGACCGCGACGGCACCACGCGGGTGGTCGCGGTGAAGGCCAACGGAACGAAGCCCGTGCTGCGCGTCGTCCTTCGCAACGGCAACCACGTCGATGCGACGGCCGACCACGGCATCTGGGCCGCGCCCGCCGAAGCGGCCCGCGGCGCCGGCTACGCCTGGACCGAGGTCGGCAAGCTCGTCCCCGGCATGCGCCTGCTCCAGCGGACGGACGTGCGCGACGCCGACAGCTCCCCGACGGCCGCGCCGGAAGCCGGCGCCCTGGAGCCCGAGGTCGCCGTGCTGGAGACGGTGGCCCTCGACGTTGCCATCGATCGCATCGAGGTGCTCGGCCCGATGCCGGTCTTCGACATCCAGACCGAGAGCGGCAACTACCTCTCCCACGACGTCGTCGTCCACAACTGCTTCATCAGCTCCATCAAGGACGACCTCGTCGGCGAGGGCGGCATCATGGACCTCTGGGTCCGGGAGGCGCGGCTCTTCAAGTACGGCTCCGGCGTCGGCACCAACTTCAGCGCCCTGCGCGCCGAGAACGAGCCCCTCTCGGGGGGCGGCAAGAGCAGCGGCCTCATGAGCTTCCTGAAGATCGGCGACCGCGCCGCCGCCGCCATCAAGTCGGGCGGCACCACCCGGCGCGCCGCCAAGATGGTCATCTGCGACATCGACCACCCCGACATCGAGAAGTTCATCAACTGGAAGGTCATCGAGGAGCAGAAGGTGCTCTCCCTCGTCGCGGGGTCGCGCCTCGCCGAGCGGCACCTGAACGCCGTCCTCAAGGCCTGCGCCGAGCCCGCCTTCGCCGACGACGTGCCCGACGAGGAGCGCGACGAGGCCGAGCGCCTCGACCCGCGGCTCAACCGCGCCCTGGGCAAGGCCATCGCCGAGGCGCGGCTCGCCGAGATCGCCGAGAACTACATCGTCCGGGTGGTCGAGGTCGCGAAGCAGGGATACACACACATCGAGTTCCCCACCTACGACACGAACTGGACGAGCGAGGCCTACCTCACCGTCTCGGGCCAGAACTCGAACAACTCCGTGCGGCTCACCAACGCGTTCCTCGAGGCCGTCGAGCGCGACGACTCGTGGCAGCTCGTGCGCCGCACCGACGGCCGCGTGGCGAGGACGATGCCCGCCCGCGACCTCTGGGACCAGATCGCCCACGCCGCGTGGTCGTGCGCCGATCCGGGCATCCAGTACGACACCACCATCAACGAGTGGCACACCTGCCCGGCCGACGGCCGCATCAACGCGTCGAACCCTTGTAGCGAATACATGTTCCTCGACGACACGGCGTGCAACCTCGCGTCGCTGAACCTCATGCAGTTCACCGACCCCGAGACCGCCCACTTCGACGTCGACGCCTTCCGCCACGCCTGCCGCCTCTGGACGCTCACGCTGGAGACCGCCGTCGTCATGGCGCAGTTCCCCAGCAAGGAGATCGCGAAGCGCAGCTGGGAGTTCCGCACCCTCGGCCTCGGCTACGCCAACCTGGGCACCTACCTCATGGTGGCGGGCGTGCCCTACGACTCCGAGAAGGGCCGCGCCATCGCCGGCGCCATCACCGCGGTGCTCACCGGGGTCAGCTACGCCACCAGCGCCGAGCTGGCTTCCGAGGCCGGGCCGTTCCCCGGGTATCCCCGCAACCGCGACGCCATGCTCAAGGTGATGCGCAACCACCGCCGCGCCGCGTGGAACGCGCCGCCGTCGGAGTACGAGGGCCTGGCGACGCTGCCCGTCGCCATCCCGCCGCGCCACTGCCCCAACTACCTCGTCGAGGCCGCCCGCAAGGCCTGGGACGAAACGCTCGCCCTCGGCGAGAAGCACGGCTACCGCAACGCCCAGGCCACTGTCATCGCGCCCACGGGCACGATCGGCCTCGTCATGGATTGCGACACCACGGGCATCGAGCCCGACTTCGCCCTGGTGAAGTTCAAGAAGCTCGCCGGCGGCGGCTACTTCAAGATCATCAACGAGTCGATCCCGCCCGCCCTGCGCCGGCTGGGCTACACGAAGGAGCAGATCGACGACATCGTCCGCTACTGCCGCGGCTCGGGCACCCTCGAGGGGGCGCCCCACGTCAACCCCGAGACGCTCCGCTCCAAGGGCTTCGACGACGCCGCGCTGGACAAGGCCGAGAAGGGGCTCAAGGGCGCCTTCGACCTCACCTTCGTCTTCAACGCGGGCACGCTCGGCGCCGCCTTCGTGAAGGAGCGCCTCGGCCTCGACGACCGGCAGCTCGCCGACGCGGGCCACAACCTGCTGAAGGCGCTCGGCTTCACGCCCGCCGAGATCCGCGCGGCCAACGACTTCGTGCTCGGCACGATGACGATCGAGGGCGCGCCCCACCTGAAGGAGGAGCACTACCCGATCTTCGACTGCGCCAACCGGTGCGGCCGCACGGGCAAGCGGTTCCTCTCGACGGAGTCCCACATCCGCATGATGGCCGCCGCGCAGCCCTTCATCTCCGGCGCCATCTCCAAGACCATCAACATGCCCGGCGACGCCTCCGTCGAGGACGTGCAGGAGGCCTACCTGCTGAGCTGGAAGCTGGGCATCAAGGCCAACGCGCTCTACCGGGACGGCTCGAAGCTCTCCCAGCCCCTCAACGCCACGTCGGGCGACCTCGACCTCGCCATCTTCGAGGGCGCGGCCGAGGAGAAGGCGCAGGTGGAGCGGGTGGTCGAGAAGATCGTCTACCGCTACCTCGCCAAGCGCCGCCGCATGCCCCAGCGCCGCAAGGGATACACCCAGAAGGCGATCGTGGGCGGCCACAAGGTGTACCTGCGCACGGGCGAGTACGCCGACGGCACGCTGGGCGAGATCTTCATCGACATGCACAAGGAGGGTGCGGCGTTCCGCAGCCTCATGAACTGCTTCGCCATCTCCGTCAGCCTCGGGCTGCAGTACGGCGTGCCCCTGGAGGAGTACATCGACGCGTTCGTCTTCAGCCGCTTCGAGCCCAACGGCCCCGTCGTCGGCAACGACCGCATCAAGATGGGCACGTCGATCATCGACTACATCTTCCGGGAGCTGGCGATCAGCTACCTCGGCCGCGACGAGCTCGGGCAGATCACGCCCGAGGACCTGCGCCCCGAGACGCTGGGCACCGCCGAGACGCCGGACTACGTCGAGGAGGAGACCGTCCCCCACGGCACGATCCCGGCGCGCGCGGCCCCCAAGGGCGCGGGCAACGGCAACGGCGGAACCGGCGGGCTCGGCACGCTCGACCGCAGACGGCACCACGCGGGGGTCGCGCCCCCACCCGCGAGCGGCGCACCGCGCGGCGGCGCCGGAAACGGGCACGGCAAGGCGGCCAAGACCCCCGCCGAGAGCGGTTTCGCCCGCAGCGGCGTCGCCGCCTTGCCCGGCCCTACCGCCGCGGCCAAAGGCCTGGCCGTCGCCGAGACCACCGAGCAGATCCGGGTGGCCCGGATGATGGGCTACGAGGGCGATCCCTGCGAGGGCTGCGGCCAGTTCACCCTCGTGCGCAACGGCACGTGCCTGAAGTGCATGTCCTGCGGCAGCACGACCGGCTGCTCGTAAAGGAGGGGGTCCGGGGGCCACGCGCCTCCGGTCCCGCGCCTGCTTCGAAAACGGCAAGGGCCGGAGACCCCGCTCGGGATCTCCGGCCAT
>CALJKZ010000320.1 GCA_937983085.1 uncultured Gemmatimonadales bacterium | reverse complement strand
CGCGGAGCTTCGCGATCTCCTCGAAGAAGTCGTTGTGGACGTCGAAGAAGAACGACAGCCTCGGCGCGAAGGCGTCGACGTCGAGCCCGCGGGCGATGCCCCGCTCCACGTACTCGAAGCCGTTGCGCAGGGTGAAGGCCAACTCCTCGGCAGCCGTCGCACCCGCCTCGCGGATGTGGTAGCCGGATATGGAGATGGGGTTGTACTTGGGGGTGTGTTCGCTGCACCACTCGAACATGTCGACGATGCACCGCAGCGCCGGCTCCGGCGGAAAGACCCACGCGTGCTGGGCCTGGTATTCCTTGAGGATGTCGTTCTGGACCGTGCCTCGGAGCCTGGATACGTCGACCCCCTGCTTCTCCGCGGCGGCGACGTAGAAGCAAAAGAGGATGATGGCCGGGCCGTTGATGGTCATGGAGACCGAGACCTGATCCAACGGGATCTCGTCGAAGAGCTGCTCCATGTCGGCCAATGACGAGATGGCCACGCCGCATACGCCGACCTCACCAAGGGACCGGGGGTGGTCCGAGTCGTATCCCATGAGGGTCGGGAAGTCGAAGGCGACGCTGAGCCCGGTCTGCCCGTGGTCGAGGAGGTACTTGTAGCGCTCGTTCGTCTCCTCGGCGGTGGCGAAGCCGGCGAACTGCCGCATGGTCCAGAGGCGGGTCCGGTACATGGTGGCGTACGGGCCCCGCGTGAAGGGGAAGGACCCCGGCATGCCGAGGTCGTCCTCGTCGGACGCGTCGGTGCGATCCAGCTCGGTATAGAGCGGCTTCACCTCGCGGCCGGAGATGGTGGTGAAGAGGGCGTCGCGCTGGGGCGTCGACTCGAAGGTCTCCTCCCACTCGGCGAGGCGGGCCTTGAGGTCGGCAAGCTCGCGCTCCCGCTCCCTCAGCGTCCGCTCCAACTCCGATCGGCTCTCGAGCTCTCGTTCTATCGTCGACATCGCGTCCTCCTCGGTGAGCCGCGACCGTCCGGCGGATCGCAGCCCTGAAAGATACTCACGAACACGCCGCTGGCGGAGGGTTTCGCGGCATCGACGGTCGGCCGGCCTCCGCCACCGGCCGATCCGGTCTCCAGCGGCGCAGCAGCGCCCCCCATCACTTCAGCAGCGCCTCGACGATGCCCCGCGACACCGAGTACGGCGTCTCCTCACCTGCAGCGATCTCCTCCACGCCCCGGGTCAGCATGTCGCCGATCTCGTCGCGCTTCCACGCGATCCGCATGAGCTCCCGGTTCACCACGTCGCGGACCCGCCCTTCGGCCCGGTCCCTCCGTCGCACTTCCAGCTGGCCGCTCTCGTCCAGCCATGTCCGATGCTCGTCGATGGTTTCCAGGAGCGTGTCGACACCCTCGTTGGTGAGGGCGTTGGTGGTGAGGACGGGCACCGACCATCCCTCGGGCTCGGGAGCCGGCGCGTCGGTGGTCCGCTCCTTCTTCATGGCCTGGCCCAGGTCCACGCCGTGGTGCGCCGGGATGTCCTTGAGGGCGCTCCCCGCTCGCAGGTGCAGCGCCTGACGGAGCTCCTTCACGAGGCGGGCCGAGCCCGGCCGATCGGCCTTGTTCACCACGAAGATGTCGGCGATCTCCATGAGGCCGGCCTTCATGGCCTGGATAGCGTCACCCGACTCGGGAACCAGGATGACCACCACCGTGTCGGCAGCCGCCGTGATCTCCAGCTCGGTCTGGCCCACGCCCACGGTCTCGATGAGGACCCGCGGAAACCCGAAGCCGTCGAGAAGATCCACCACCTCCTTGGTGGTGGTGGCCAGGCCCCCCAGGGAGCCGCGGGTGGCCATGGACCGGATGAAGATGCCGGGATCCATGGCGATGTCGTTCATCCGGATGCGGTCGCCGAGGAGGGCACCCCCCGAGTAGGGCGACGTCGGGTCCACGGCGACGACCCCGACCCGCTCCTCCCGCTGGCGGTACGACGTGGCTGCCGCCGCCACCAGACTCGACTTCCCCGCCCCCGGCGGCCCGGTGAAGCCCACGCGCTTCGCCTGGGGGCCAGCGGCCATGACGGTGTGGAGGAGCGACTGGAACCCCGGTCGCTCGCCTTCCACCACGGAGATGGCCCGGGCGAGGGCCGGGATCTTCCCGTCGCGGAATCGCTCGAGAAGCTCGGCGGTCTTCGGGTCGAGGGGCTCGATGGGCGTCATCGGTGGCGGTGTTCGCCTGCGCGGGTCCGAGGGATGGCGTCGTTCACGGCCGTCGTGCCGGCCGGATGCTCCGGGCATGGCGCAACGGGTTCTCCAGAAGATGGGTCGGGATGAAGAGCACGACGATGAACATCACCAGCGAGACCAGAAGTCCGGCACCCAGGAGCCACCAATTCCGGAGGGCGATGAAGAGGATGGAGGAGATGACGGCCGTGACGGAAGCGAAGATGCTCAGGAGGAGACGACGAGCCTGAAGGTGGAGGAAGCGCTCCTGGGACTGGATGTCCCGGGGGTGGACGCGAACGCGGAACTCCTCGCGCTCGGCGCGGCTCACCAGATCCCGGACCGAACGCACCACCTGCTGGGACTCCTCGACGAAGCTTCGGGCGATCTGCGTAGGCTGCTGGCCCGTGGTCCGGACGAGCTCGGCCTTGTTGTCCATCACGACGCCCCGGATGAACTCCAGACCGTCGAAGCGACTGTCGTAATGGAAGGCCAGTCCTTCGATGAGGGCGGACGTGCGAAGGAAGTAGACCAGCTCCTGAGGCAGCACCAGCGGCCAGGTGTAGAAGGTGTCGTACAACTCGGCGATGACGTCCTGGACGATCATCTGGCGGTTCGTGGTCTTCGCCCGCTCCACGATCCGCAGAATCTCCGTTGCTGCCTCACGGATCTCCCCTCGGGAGCCCTCGGGGCTGATCATGCCCATCCGGTACATCTCGTTGATGACGCCGTCGATGTCTTCCCTGCCCAGGGCCAGGGCAGTGCCGAGGATCGATTCGCGCGTCCACTTCGGCACCTCGATGGCCGCGCCCCAATCCAGGACGATGAGCGTGCCGTCATCCTGGACCAGCAGGTTTCCGGGATGCGGGTCCGCGTGCATGAAGCCGTCCACCATGAGCATCCGCCGGTAGCCCGTGGGGCGTGTCTCCATGCCCTGCCGGACGGCGAGTCGGCCGGACTCGAAGAGGCCGTGGAGCGCGTCGATCTTCGTGCCCCGGCAGTACTCCATGACCAGGACCCGGCGGCGGGTGAAGCGGTGCACCACGCCGGGAGCCCGGACCTTCCGGTCGCCTGCGAATACCGCCTGGAAGCGGGTGATGTTGTCGGCCTCGGCCTCGAAGTCCATCTCGTCCTTCACCCGCACCGAGAACTCGCGCACCACGTTGGTGAGGGCCCGAACGTGGTGGTTGGGGAAGGCGACGTTGATCCAGAAGAGAAGGCGGAAGGAGATGTCCAGGTCGAGGGCCACCACCGCCTCCACACCGGGCCGGAGCACCTTGACCGCCACCTCCTGGCCGTCGACCTGCGCCCGGTGGACCTGCCCCAGACTGGCTGCGGCCATGGGCTGATCCTGGAACGCCTCGAAGAGCTCGGAGACCGGTGCGCCCAACTCACTTTCGATGACCCGCCGGATCTCGTCGGAGGGATCCGGGGGCACCCGATCCTGGAGTTTGCCGATCTCGCTGAGGTAGGGCTCGGGCAGGATGTCGGCGCGGGCGCTCAGGAGCTGGGCGATCTTCACGAAGGTGGGCCCGAGGCTCGCCAGGCGAGCGCTGAGCAGCTCTGCTCGCTTCTGGTGATGCGCCTGGGAGCGACTGGCGGCTCGCCCGAAGAGGATGAAGCGTCGTCGGTCGCGCAGGAATGCGAAGACGAACGGGCTCAGACGCCAGAAGACCGACAGGGTGCGCCCGAGTCGCTTCACCGGTGCCTCGCGGTGGACGCACCGGCACCCGCGGCTGGTGTCTTCAGCCGAGGAGGAGCTTCGAGGCGAGTCCGAGGAGGAGGAAGAATCCGCACAGATCGGTGAGGGTGTGGACGAAGACCGAGGACGCTACCGACGGGTCTACCCCCAGACGGTCGAGAGTTGCCGGCACGAAAGCGCCTGCGAAACCGGCCACGATCTGGTTCCCCCACATGGCCAACATCACCACCAGTCCGAGCATGGGATCGCCGTCCACGACGATGGCGAGAATGGCGATGCCGACGCCGAGAACCCCTCCGATGACGAGCCCGATGAGGATCTCCTTCACCACGAATCCCCGGGCGGCGCCTCGACCCTCCACCGCCAGACGCCGGATGGTGATGGCCAGGGACTGGGTGCCCGAGCTACCCCCCATGGCGGCGATGATGGGCGCCAGGAACGCCAAGGTGATGACCTGGTCGATGACCTCTTCGTAGATCAGGATCACCGACGCTGCCGCCGCGGCCGTCAGGAGGTTGAGAGCGAGCCAAGGGAGTCGCGTCTTCACCGACGCCGTCCAATTGTGGCGAAGCTCCTCGTCGTCGGTGACGCCGGCCAGGCGAAGGATGTCTTCGGTCTGCTCGGCCTCGATGACGTCGATGACGTCGTCGAAGGTGATGCGCCCGAGGAGAATGCCGTCAGGGGACACCACGGGGATGGCCGCCAGGTTGTAGCGACCCATGAGGCGGCCGACCTCCTCCTGGTCCTCCTCCGGACCCACCGTGGAGACCGGCTCCTCCACGAACGACGCAATGGGGCTGTCGGGGTCGGCTACGACGAGATCGTCCAGCCGCAGGGTGCCGATGAGCCTGCGCCGCGCGTCGACGACGAAGACCGTGTAGAAGTCCTCCACCTCCCTCCCCTGGAAGCGGACCTGCTCCAGGGCCTGCCGGGCGTTGAGCGTCGCACGGACGGCCACCAGGTCGGTGGTCATCCGGCCGCCGGCGGTCTCCTCGTCGTAACGGAGGAGATCGATGAGGTCCTCGGCGGGACTGCCGAGTAGCGCCTCTAGGATCGTCTGCTGCGCGGCGAGCTCGAGCTCGCCCATGAGGTCCGCCGGCTCGTCGTCGGCGAGCTCGACGATGAGCTCCGCACCCTTCTCGGGCGTCAGGGCGGCGAGAAGCTCGCTGCGGTTCTCGCCCTGCTCCATCTCTGCCAGCGTCTCCGACGCGAGCTCGGGCGGCAGGACGGACACCAGCGAAACCCGACCGTCGTCGTCGAGGCTCTCGATGATGTCGGCGACGTCCGACGGAGGAAGATCGGCGACCAGCTGCCCCGCCTCACTGAAGTCGCCACCCTCGACGAGCGCTTCGATGCGCTCCTGGATGGTCTCCTTCTCTTCAGGCGACGTGGTCATGGATGCCGACGGGGCGGACGGAAAGGGCGCGCGCCCCGAAACCACTGAGAACTCAGGGGGTCATGGCGCGCGAAGCCCCGGAAGATCCCGGACCCGCGGGTTCATGGCAAGCGTCACCGGGCCCCCATGACCTCCCCCACGAGACGCTCCTGCAGACGGTACATGGGAGTCCCCTCCCTGTCTCCGGCTTCGGGATGGTCGTACCCGAGGACGTGGAGCGTTCCGTGAATGGCCAGGCGCACCACCTCCTGAACGAACCCCACGCCTTCCTGCTCCGCCTGACGGCGGGCCTGATCGGCCCCGATGTAGACGTCGCCCAGGACCTCACCCTCGCCCCCCAGCGAGAAGGCGATGACGTCGGTGGGCCGATCCTTGGACAGATACTCCCGATTCATGGCCCGGATGGCGTCGTCGTCGAGCAAGGTCACGGAGATCTCGGCATCGCCCACGCCTTCGTGATCCAGGGTGTGGGCCACGGCGTGCCGGACGAGGGCTTCGAGTTCGGCGGCGATCACGTCGCGGGGCTCGATGGCCACCTGGACGCCGATGTGCCGCGTGGGCGTCACTCCGCCGGCCCGTCCCGGCCGGGTGCGTCGGCGTCGGCGGCATCGAGGGCGCGGGGCGCCCGCCCCGGCGCGGAATCGGCGTAGGAGTGGCCCGGTCGCAGGGACGCGTCGTCTTCCTGGTCGAGTCCCTCATCGCCGGCCTGCGTCCCGTCGCCGACGTTTCGGGCTGCGCTGGCCCCCTGACCTCCGACCTCGGAGTCCCCGGTGTCGGAGCCACGGGCTTCGGCCTCGTCGGCGTCGTCCTCGGCCTCGGTGAGGTGTTTCGTCTCGGGATACTCGATCCGTCGGTGCACGACGCCGCCCAGGATCTTCACGAACTGGGCCTTGATGCGGGCGATCTCGCCCAGGGTCAGGGGCGTCTCGTCGAGCTGTCCGTCGGCGAGCTTACCCGACACCACCATGTCGATGAGGTCTCGGACGCGCTCCGGAGTGGGCTCGCGCATGGCGCGCGCCGCGGACTCGCACGAGTCGGCCAGCATGACGATGGCCGTCTCACGGGTCTGGGGCTTGGGGCCGGGGTACGAAAAGCGCGCCACGTCGACGGGCTCGTCCGACTCCTCCCGGGCCTTCTCGTAGAAGAAGCCGATGCGCTGCGTTCCGTGATGCTCGAGGATGAAGTCGATGACGATGTCGGGCACGCCGGCTTCCTCCGCCAACCGAACGCCCTCGGTCACGTGCTCCCTCACGATGGAGGCCGATGTCTCGGGCTTGAGCTTGTCGTGGGGGTTTCGGCTGTCGGGTTGGTTCTCCACGAAGTAGTGGGGCTTGAGCATCTTCCCGACGTCGTGGTACAGGACGCCCACTCGGCAGAGTAGGCCGTTGGCCCCGATGTCCTGGGCGGCGGCTTCGGCGAGGTTGGCCACGTTGATGGTGTGGGCGTACGTACCGGGAGCCTCCATGGACAGCCGCCGGAGGAGGGGGCGCGTGGGATCGGCCCACTCCAGGAGCGTCTGGTCCGTGGTGATCCCTGTGAAGAGCTCGAAGACCCAGAGGAAGCCCACGGCCAGGAGCGCCGAGATCATGGTGTTGCCGGTGAGGGGCCCCACGGCGGCGGCGACGTCCACCAGGGGCTGGGCCGTGGCGAGGCCGTACGCCAGCGAGACGGCCCACGCGGCCGCGACGATGAGGGCAATGGACACCCACGTCTCCGCTCGCCTCCGCACCGCCCGAACGCTCATGGCCGCCGCCGCGCCGCCGGCCATGACGGTGAGGACCACCCCGTACTGTCCGGCGAAGGGCACCAGGGTCCCGGTCACCGCGGCGAGAACCAGCACCAGGAGGAGGGACGTCCTCATGTCCCAGAGCACCGCCACCGGCAGACCCACGAAGGCGATGGGCAACCACTCCGGCGCCATCTCGGCCTGGACGATGCCTCGGGCGGCGGCGAAGTAGGCCGCGCTCAGGAGAGCCAGGAGGAGGAGCCAACGGTAGTTGGCGTAGATCTGCGGGCGACTGAAGAAAAGGAGGAGTCCGAAGATGGAGAGGAGGATGAGGGTGGTCAGACCGCTCCCCACCCAGGCACCCACCATGGGTCCCTCCGACTCGAGGAGGCCCTGGTCCCGGAGTGCATTCTGGTACGCCTGCACCCGCTCGATGGTCTCCTCGCCCACAGGGTCCGCAGCCCGGACGATGGCCTCGCCCTGAAGCACCTGGTCCTTGATGAGGGACACCGAGGCCCTGGCCGCCTCCCGATCCTCCTCCGTTGCCACGATGTTCGGCACCAGGCTGTATTCGAGGTGCGAGATGAGGATCCGGCGAAGCAGCTCCTGGGCGCCAGGTGGTGAGCCGGACGGGAGATAAGCGCCCGCTTGTGCGTAGAGCTCCCGGGAGGTCATGACGTCCTCGACGCCCCGCGTCTCCTCGGCGTCCTCGCCTCGCTGCACGTAGATGACGTCGGTGGAGACGTCGCCGATCTCCGCCGGGTCCGCCATGCCGCGGGGAATGACGTCGAGGGCCGCGCGTTGAGCCGCCGTCCGCAGGGCGTTCCTCCGACTCCCGTCGAAGATGATCCCGAACTGGAGCGAGTCGGTGGTCACCCGGTGCTCCGACAAGACCGCCTGAACCGCTGCGGTGTCGCCGGCCTGGGCGGCGGTGTCTACCCGAGCGAAGAAGCGCCCGAGGCGGGCCGCCACGGTATCGCCCACGGCCACCCGCTCCCGGAACGTCGGAGGCACCAGGGCGGCGGCCTCGCGGCGGTCTTCCTCGAGTTCGGCCGCCGTCTTCGGCACGTCGAAGGGGATGGTCGCGATGATGTCCTCGGCCGCGACGGTGCCGTCATCCACCTCGGGTGAGGAGAAGGACTCGGCCGGCGGAAAGAGGAGGGTGACGAGCACCGAGAGGGCCACGAGCAGACCGATCCGAGCGCCGTGATGGAAGATCCGTTCGCCCAGCGTCTGGCCGGGATCGCCGGACAGGCGATACAGCACGGAGTCGAGCCCTCCGTCCTGCAGGGGGCGGTTCACGATCCGCCGGCCCCGCCCTCGTCGCGGCCACCCTCACCGTCCACCTCGTCCTCTTCCCGGGCGTAGGCCCGGATGATGTCCTTCACCAACCGATGACGGATGACGTCCTTCGAGTCGAGGTAGACCACCGAAATCCCGTCGATGCCCCCGAGGATCGCCTCGATCTCGAGGAGCCCCGAATCCTCCCGCCGGGGCAGGTCGATCTGAGTCTTGTCGCCGGTGATGACGACCCGCGAGTTCAGCCCCAGGCGGGTCAGGAACATCTTCGTCTGGGCGCGCGTCGCGTTCTGTGCCTCGTCGAGAATGACGAAGGCGTCGGCGAGGGTTCGACCCCGCATGTACGCCAACGGCGCGATCTCGATGGTGGAGTCCTCCAGCGCACGACGAACCCGCTCGTGGGGCATCATGTCTTCCAGAGCGTCGTACAGCGGCCGCAGGTACGGGTCGACCTTCTCCTGCAGATCGCCGGGAAGGAAGCCGAGGTTTTCCCCCGCCTCCACCGCGGGCCGCGCCAGGATGATGCGCTTCACCCGCTTCTTGTAGAGGGCATCCACCGCCGCGGCCACGGCCAGATAGGTCTTCCCTGTTCCCGCCGGTCCGATGCCGATGACGATGTCGTTGTTCTGGATGGCACCGATGTACGTCCGTTGACCGTCGGACTTGGGAGAGATGACACGCCGCGAACCCGGCAGCGCGATGCGAACCTCGTCGTCGGGATGGACGATGCCGTCGGCCCCCAGCGCGTCCACGCCTTCGGCGAACCGGGCAATGTCCGGCGTGTCGAAGGGTGCCCGAAGCCTGGAGAGCTCGATCATGTGCTGCACCACCGGCGCCGCGCGTTCCACCGCCGCCAACTCACCCGACAGGATGAGGTGATCGCCACGGAGTACCACACGCACCGAGAAGAGCCGGGTGACCTCGTGGATGTTCCGGTCGTTCACCCCCGCCAGCATCAGCGGATCCGCGCCCTCCGTGTCCAGCCTGTGTTCCACGATGGTGTCGCCGTTGGCCACGCGAACTCCTGGAAGCGCCTACGCTTCCCGTTCGTCCGCGCTTCCGCGCGCGGACTCGATGATGGATAGCCCCAACGCCTCGAGATCGACGTCGTCCACCGAGGTGGGCGCCCCCTCGAAGAGCGCGCGCGCCGCGGTCGTCTTGGGAAACGCGACCACGTCCCGCAGGCTCGCCGACTTCGTGAACCGCTGAACGATACGGTCCATGCCGAGGGCGATGCCACCATGCGGCGGCGCGCCTGCTGCCAGGGCGTTGAGAAGGAAGCCGAACTTTGCGTCGATCTCGCCGTCGGTGAGCCCCAGGACGCGCAGCACGCGACGCTGGAGTTCCGGCTCGTGGATCCTGATGCTGCCGGACCCGAACTCGGTGCCGTTGTAGACCATGTCGTAGGCACTTCCGCGGACCGATGCCGGGTCGTCCTCCAGGAGGTGGATGTCGTCCGGATGCGGCATCACGAACGGATGGTGGCTCGCGGTCAGAACGCCGTCCTCCTCGTCGAAGACCGGGAAGTCCGTCACCCACAGCCATCCGTGCTCCCGGATCGGCTCCATCTCCGCCGTTTCGATGGCAGCCGGGCGGACTGCGGCGAGCCAGCGGGACGTCGACGCGTCCGGGCCGGCGGCGACGAGGGCCAGGTCCCCTACGCCGAGGCCCATGGCGTCGGCGTGCTCGGGTTCAAGGAACTTGCCCAGCGGTCCGGATGTGCCCTCCTCGGAGCGCTTCGCCCACAGGAGTCCCGGTGCACCGGCTCCCTTTGCCTGCGCCTCCAGGCCGTCGATCTGCCGTCGCGACAGACTCGCTCCTCCCTCGACCTTGAAGCCGCGCACGCGCCCCCCGGCCTCGACCTGGCTCCGGATGATGCCGAAGTCGACGGCGGCGGTGGCCTCGGTCCAGTCGTGGATCTCCAGCTCCCACCGGAGGTCCGGGCGGTCGGATCCGTACCGTTCCATGGCCTCGGCCCACGTCATGCGCGGGAACGGCAGCGGCGCGTCGATGCCGGCGACGGCGGCCACTGAGGCCATCATCCCCTCCATCCAGACGAGGATGTCCTCCACGCCCACGAACGAGGCTTCCACGTCGATCTGGGTGAACTCGGGCTGACGGTCGGCCCGGAGGTCCTCGTCCCTGAAGCACCGGGCGATCTGGAAGTACCGATCGAAGCCCGAGACCATGAGAATCTGCTTGTAGATCTGCGGGCTCTGCGGCAGCGCGTAGAACTCACCCTTGTGGACGCGGCTGGGAACGAGGTAGTCCCTCGCTCCCTCGGGCGTGGCCTTGGTGAGGATGGGCGTTTCGACTTCCACGAAGCCGTGACGGTCCAGGTAGTTGCGTACCTCCAGCACGAGCCGGTGGCGCAGCACGAGGTTGGACTGCAGCTCCGGGCGCCGGAGATCGAGGGCGCGGTGCTGGAGCCGGAGTTCTTCGGCAGGCAGCTCGTCTTCGGGGCCGCGGTAGACCGGAATCTCGGGCGTGCGCGCGTCGGACAGGACCTCCATGCGCGTCGCCCGGAACTCGATATCCCCGGTTGCCATCTCGTCGTTGCTGGCGCCCTCCGGCCGGACCGCTACGACACCCTCGAAGAGCACGACGTCCTCCCGACCCAAGCTGCCGGCCCGCTCCAAGGACTCGGCCTCGGTCCAGTCAGGCCCGAGCGACACCTGGATGAGGCCACTCCGGTCCCGGAGGTCGACGAAGAGAAGACCGCCGAGATCGCGACGGCGATGAACCCAACCGGCCAGAATCTCCTGGTTGCCGTCGTCGGACGCTCGGAGCCCACCGACCATGCGGGTTCGCACGGCGGTCCTCTCGATGTCGGCCTGTTCGGTCTTCGTCATGTCAGCGCGTATCTCCGTCGTCGACCGCGCCGGGTCCGGCGGGGTCGCGTGCGTCTTTCGTGCGACCCAGAATCGCCCAGGTCGTTCCATAGCCGAGAAGCAGCCCCACGACGTCCGCCAGCAGGTCCGCCGGATCGGCACTCCGTCCCGGCACGTACATCTGGTGGATCTCGTCGCTCACTGCGTAGAGCGCCCCCACCACGAGAAGCCAGCGGTGATCCATCCACGTGGCCGAGCGATGGCGCCCCCATGCCAGCGTGCCCCCCAACACGGCGTAGGCCCCGACGTGAGCCACCTTGTCGTTCACGTTGACCCAATCTGGACCGACCGCCCCGGGAAGTGCGCTCAAGAAAAAAAGGGCCGCCGCCCACAGGACGGCCGGTCCCCATGCCAGGAGATGGTTCGCGAAGCTCAAGCGTACCCACCCCGGCTACAGTGCATTTCTTCGGTCGGCTAAGTTACACGGGCTCCCGAAACGACTCAAGCGAGATCCATGACCACCGAACACCCCATCGACCTCCTCTCCCTTACGCCCGAAGAGCTGCGCGAAACCCTCGCGGCCCACTTCCGGGCTCGGGGTCAGCCCGGCTACCGGGCGGAGCAGGTGGAGCGGTGGATCTACGAGGAGCTGGCCCGAACCTTCGCCGAGATGACGGTCCTGCCCGTGAGCGAGCGCGAGGCCCTGGACCTGGCCTTCCGACTCGACGAACCCGAGGCGGCGACCGTCCAGGTGAGCACCGACGGGACGGTGAAGCATCTCTGGCGCCTCTCCGACGGAGAACTCGTGGAGTCGGTGCTCATCCCCACCGAACGGCGTCTGACGCTGTGCATCTCGTCGCAGGCCGGATGCGCCATGGGGTGCACCTTTTGCGCCACCGGATGGGGCGGCTTCGACCGGCAGCTCACGGCCGGCGAGATCGTCGGCCAGTACCGGGGGTCCCGGCGCTGGGCGGAGGAGAACGACTACGGCCCCATCTCGAACATCGTCTACATGGGGATGGGCGAGCCCCTCTCCAACCGGAAGGCCGTGCATCCGTCGCTGACCATTCTCAACCAGGGGTACGGCGTGGGGGCCCGGCGCATCACCGTGTCCACCGTGGGCGTGGTGCCCGGCATCCTCGAGTTGGCGGAACGGCCGGAGCAGTTCCGGCTTGCCCTCTCGCTGCACGCTCCCGACACCGAGCTGCGCAAAGAGATCATCCCGCTGGAGAAGCGTCATCCCCTCCCCGAGCTCCTCGACGCCCTGCGGCGCTTCGATGACGCCGGCGGCAAGCGGATCACCTTCGAATACACCATGATCGACGGGATCAACGACGACCTCGCCCTCATCGAACCGTTGGCGGACCTGGCCAACCAGGTGGAGGCCTTCGTGAACCTGATCCCCTTCAATCCCATTCCCTACCAGCCGGAGTGGGGTCCGTCGCCCACCCAACGGATCCGGGCGTTCGAGTCGGGCCTGTCGGATCGGGGCGTGTCGGTCGCGGTCCGCGAGACTCGTGGTCGGGACATCGACGCGGCCTGCGGTCAGCTCAGGGGGCACACGCTGGTGCAACGGGGCAAAAGCTCCGCCGGCTAGAAGGCACTTCCGAGGGGCACACGGACGCGTAGCACGATGTCTCGCCCGGTGTCGTCCACGAAGAGCTTGTATCGACTCAGGTAGTCCCTGTACCGGGTGTCGAAGAGGTTCTTCACCTCGAGCCCCACGTTTACTGGTCGGCCGCCGATGCGAACGGCCTGGGCGCCCAACTCCACATCCAGCAGCTGATACCCGTCGGTGGGCAAGGCGTAGATGGTCCCTTCGGGCACCCGGTTCTGGTCCCGCACCACCGTCGTGCTGACCTCGACGAACGGTCGGGCCGCCCAGGAGGGCGAGGGCACCCCCCACCTCAGTCCCACCGTGCCGCGGTCGGCAGGCATGTCGTACAGAGGCCCACCGTCCACGCGATCGGTTCCGCGAAGGGCCGAGCCCGACACGGTGAGGTCGAGACCCTCCACCAACGTCAGGCGACCCGACACCTCGATGCCCCGGATACGCGCATCGGTCTGCGCGTAGTTGAACGCCGGATAGGCGCCGCGAATGCTGAGGACCGGCTCCCGGGGTTCGAGATAGATGTAGTTGGCGATGAGGTTCTGGTACGCGGAGAGTTGGAGATCGACCGTGCGACCGGCGTGCCGCAGGGTGCCGTCCACACTCCACGTCGTCTCCTTCTCCAAGGTTGGGTCACCGATCTCGTACTGGGCGGTCCCGTGATGCACGCCCTGGCTGTAGCGCTCGTTCACGTTGGGAGCCCGCCACGCCCGACCGGTGGTGAAGCCCAAGGACCACCCGTCGCCGAAGGGAACCGACACGCCGAGCGCCGCGGCGAGGTCGTCGTAGACCCTGGTCTCGTCGGGCACGTCGATGCCTGCGTCCTCGAACTCGTAGACACCGTCTGGAAGCGCACCGATCGCGGCCCGCATCCGGGCCTCGCCGTAGTCGAGCAGCCCCGCCGTGACCGACCGAAACGCGTCGAGGCCGTAGGCGTCGAGTGCCTCCAGCAGCCGCACCGCACCCGCCTCGTTGGCACCCATCTGCGCCGACAGATCCCCCACCCGCTCCGACGGGGT
>CALJKZ010000319.1 GCA_937983085.1 uncultured Gemmatimonadales bacterium | reverse complement strand
TGCCGGCGAGCGGGAACACCGTGAAGGCGTACTACTACCGGGCCGGGTCTGGCTCGTGAGCACCACGCTGGCGCGGCTCGCCCACCTGCGGCACCGGGCCCGGGCCTTCGGGCTCGGCACGGGCACGCGCCGGCTGGAGATGGCGTCCGGCACGCCGTGGCACTCGTGGACCAGCGGGACGATGCTGGCCGTGTTCCGCGTCATGCCCGGCTGGAACTTCGGCGACGTGTTCCACCAGCAGGGGTCTTCGACCACCCGGTGCCACTGGCAAATCCTGGGCGGCACCGGCACGCCGCAGATGCAAGTCCGCCGCGACATGACGACGACGGACGCTCGGGCGCTCTGCAACCTCGCGAACTTCTCGGCGTGGGCGGGCGCCGGGGACTACTGGTACACCGCGGCCTGTGTGTTCGACAGCACGGGGGCCAGCACCGCGAACAAGCTGTTCCTCGGTCGCTCGACCGTCGAGGCGGCGGAGCCGTCGAGCTACGGGTCGCGCACCGCGGGTGCGGGGTCGGTGGAGAACGTGAACAGCGGCACGCCGACCATCGGCAACGACGGCGGGAGCTTCGCCAGCCAGATCCCCGCCGACCTGTTCGCGGTGGGCCTCTGGAACGGGACGGCGCTGACGGACGATCAGATCAAGCGGGCGCTCTGGCAGTGGGATCGCCCGGAGCTGTCCTGGCGGACGCTCCAGCCGACCGGGCTCTACATGCCGGGACTGTTCGACGGGATGCGGGTGCCGGACCTGAGCGGGAACGGGAACCACGCCGTGGCGATCGAGACGCCGATTGTGGCAGGTCCGCCGCGGCAGCGGAAGCTCTGGCCGGTCGGGGTGCTGTTCGCGGAGACGGGGACGGCGTTCACGCACAACGCGGCGGGGGCGCTCGCGCCCTCTGGGGTGCTCACCAAGAGCCCCGCGCGCATACTGGCCGGCGCCCTCGCGCCTGCGGGCGTGCTGGTGCGGCAGGTAGCCCGCGCGCTGGCCGGCTCACTCACGCCCTCCGGGGCGCTGGCAGCGATCCGGACCGTGCTTGTCTCGCTGGCCGGGGCGATTGCACCGGCTGGTGCCCTGTTGCGCTCGACCAGCCGGACCCTTGCGGGTTCGCTCACCCCAACGGGCGCCGTCGTGAGGCACCTTGCCCGCGCTCTCGCTGGCGCGATCACGCCGAGCGCCACACTCGCCGCCATCAAAACGGCGCTGGTGTCGCTGGCGGGCGCCGTTGCCCCCGCCGGGTCGCTGACGCGCCGCACCACCACCACGCTCGCGGGGGCCGTGACCTCGGCGGGCGCGCTGATCCGCCACACCACCCGGAGTCTCGCGGGCACCCTGACCCCCTCCGGCGCCCTCGCCGCCGTGCGGACCGTGGTGATCGCACTCGCGGGTTCCCTGGCCAGTTCGGGCGCGCTGGTGAAGCGCACGGGGCGCTCTCTCGCGGGGGCGCTCACCCCGGACGGTGGCGTCGTCAAGGCGATCTCCACGACCCTCGCGGGCGCCATCGGGTTCGCGGGTGCCCTAGCGTCCGGTATCGTCGGCGCGATCACCGCGTTCCTGCGGATGCTCGACCGGAGCCGGCCCCGGTACGTCATCGTGGACCGCAGTCTCGCGCGGTATCGCATCACCCTTACGTGAGGAGTTCGACCCCATGAGCCGTCTTGCCAGCACTCTTGCCCCGACCGGGGCGCTGTCCGCCCGAGTGGTCCGCGCCCCGCGTGGGCCGGGTCCGTGGGCCACCCTGGCCGCGGGCCTGCCGCACCCCGGCCTCCCGCGCGAGGTGTTCCGTTACCGGGTCGCCAACCTGCCGAACCTCCTCCGGGGGTTCTGGCGCATCGCGCTCGCCTCCCTGCTCCGCATCCACACGATGTACGGCGTCGTGCAGGCGCGCGTCCTTCGTGGTTCCGGGGAGGTGGTTCATCTCGGCGTCGTCTCGCTCCGTGTCGTAACGACCGCGGGCGTCAACTTCATCGTGGACGCCTTCCAGAACACGACCGAGGTGGAAAACCTCAAGTACCACGGCGTCGGGACGGGCACGACCGCCGAGGCGGTGGGGGACACCGCGCTGGTGACCGAGAGCACCACAGTCCTCAACCCCGACTCGACCCGTGCCACCGGTACCACGACCGAGGGCGCGTCTGCGAACATCTACCGGACCGTGGGGACGGTGTCGTTCGACGGGTCCGCCGCGATCACGGAGCACGGGATCTTCTCCCAGGCGGCGACGGGCGGCGGGACACTCCTCGACCGCTCGGTGTTCTCCGCGATCAACGTCGCCAACGGCGACTCGATCCAGTTCACCTACGACCTCACGCTGACCGCCGGCAGCTGACGGGGGCCTCATGGCACGCGACCTCCCCATCTACGCCGACTTCGAGGCGGAGGTGGACATCAAGCGGAAGGCGGCCACCACGGGCAACGAGGAGGCCGCCGCCGGCCTGTCCGGCGTCACCTTCCGCATCGCCGGCACCCCGGGCGGTGCGGCCCTCGGCTCCCTGTCGGTGGCCGCCTCCGAACGGAGCGCAAAGGGAGGTCGGTATCACGCGACCTTCGACACCGGCGACCTCGTGTCGGCGCTCGCCGCGTCCCACCTGAACGTCGAGGTGTACTTGGTCGTCAGCAAGTCCGGGGACTTTGACCGCGTGGCCGGCGTCTATATCCCGCGGGACAAGGTGTTGCTCTGATGGCCCGCTGGATCGCGGTGGTCGTGCTCCCGCACGCGCCGGACCATGCCGCCGCCATGTTCGAGGCCGTGGCCGAGTTCGGCGGGGACCGGGTGATTCTCGTCCAGTCCCAGGAGTCCTACGAGATCGGCGTGGACGAACTGAGCGCGCTCCGCCGCGACCAGCGGTTGCGGTACCGGCCGAACGACGATGAGGGGCCAGAGTCGTGAAGGCCGCCGCGGGGTATCTCGTGGCGGCCCTGCTCGGGGGGCTCCTCGTGGTCCTCTGGTACGCTCGGGGGGACGCCAAGGCCGTCGCCGAGGCCCATGCACTCCGCGCCGAACGCCTGGAGTTGGTGGCGCGGGCCGACGCCGAGGAGTGGCGCGCGGACTCGCTGGACGCCGTGCTCCGGGACGCGGTGGTCCGGCTCGACGCCGCGGCGGCGCTCCGGGAGGCGCGGGACACCGAACGGCGGCGCCTGGCCGCCCGGCTCCGTCAGGCCGAGGCGGCGCGGGCCGACGCCCCGGACAGTCTCCCGGTGCTTCGGGAGGTGATCGACGCGCAGGCCGGCGTCCTCGCGCAGTTGGAATCGGACACCACATCCCTCCGCGGGGAGTTACGGGCTCTCCGCACTTCGCTCTCCGGGCAACTTGAGCAGGCCGTCGCCCTGCGTACCGCGCTGGCTCTCACCGATTCGGCCCGCTCCCTGGCCGAGACGCGCACCGCCGAGCTCGAGCGGCGACTTTCGCGCCCCTCCGGATGCCGCGTGCCCGTGGTGGGCGTCCGATGCTCGACCGCGGCGGCGGTAGGCGGGTTCGTCGCGGGGGTGTGGTTGGGGGGTCGCAAATGACCGCGCCGGGGCCGTCCGCGCTCTGCCCGAGCTGCGGCGCAACCTGGCCCCGGCATGAACCGACGTGTCTCCGGACACTGGAGACGTGCCGCGGCTGTGACGCGCTGGTGCCGTGGGAGACGCTGGACCCGCTGACGGGCAAGTGCCCGGTGTGTCGGTCCGGCTATGGCGAGGCGCCCAACCCGGAGCCCCGATGAAACGAGTGCTGTTGGTCCTGAGTGACATCCACGCACGTTCGACGGTGGCGGTCTGCCCCCCGAAGGTGCGGCTGGACGACGGCGGCACCTACCAAGCCAGCACCGCGCAACAGTGGCTCTATCGGAACTGGTGCGACTTCTGGGAGCGATCCGCCAAGGCGCGGCGGAAGGCCGACTGGTGCGGCCTCCTCCTCAACGGAGACGCCTTCGATGGGGACCACCACAACACCGGCCAGCTCATCACCCGCAACCCCGCCACCGAACAGAAGATCCTCTGGGACCTACTGGCGCCCGCCCTGGACCTCAAGCTGCACCAAGTCATCGTGGTCCGGGGGACGGAATCGCATGTGGGGAAAGAGGGGGCGGCCGAGGAGGAGTTCGCACGGACCCTCTCCGGCAAAGTCGAGGTGGCGCAGGACACCGAAACGGGCGACTACTCGTGGTGGCACTACCGGGGGGACATCGGGCCATGCCGCTTGGACGCGACCCACCACGGCAAGACGGGACACCTCCCCTGGACCAAGCCGGCGGCCACCCAGCGCCTCGCCGCACAGATTTTCTACGAGCACGCCAAGCGTGGATGGCGACATCCCGACCTCTGCATCCGCTCCCACTTTCACCAGCTCGGCGACAGTTACGACGCGCACCCAACGCGGGTGATACAGACGGGTGCGTGGCAGCTCAAGACGGCCTACGTGCACGCCAAGGCCCCGGAGGGCCTGGCGGACATCGCCGGGTTGATCGTCACCACTACCGACCACGGGCCGGTTGAGGTGGAGAAGGTCCACTATCATCCCGACCCGCCCACTGTGATGGAGGTCGCATGACCGAGCAAGCCCTGTTGGAAGCCCTGCGTGCCCATGTCGCCACAGAGGACAGCGGCGAGGGGATGACGACGGCGGAGATCGTGGAGACGTCGGGGTTGTCGCTGGAGGTGGTGCGGAAGCTGATCCGGCGGGCGCTGCAGGATGGACGGGTGCGCCGGACGGTGCGGGTGATGGAGCGGATTGACGGGAAGCGGACGCCGGTCACGGGGTACGCGCTGACGGAGCCGGCGAAGAAGAAGGGCCGGCGGGGGTAACCGTGGCCGCCTTCCTCCTCAAAGCCGTGGCGGTCGGCGTCGCCGCCTTCTTCGTGGATGTTGCCTACGCCTATTACATCCGGCGCACCGCCGAGGGGCGCGCCCCCCCCGCCTCGCTTTGGTCTGGGGTGATTGCGGCGGCTGGTGCCTACAACGTCGTGTCGTACACCGAGGACATCCGCCTGCTTGTGCCGATGATCGCCGGGTATATCCTCGGCACCTACTGGACCGTGCGGCGGGACGCCGCCCAGCGCGCTGCCCCGTGAAACCGTTCCCGCCGATCCCCCGCGTGGTGGAAGGGATCGCGGGGCCGATGCGCGTGGACCGGCCGGTCAATCTGCCCGACCGGGAGTTCGGCCTGTTCGAGTTCGAGACCCGGCGGATTGTAGTGAAGGCGACGCTGCCGCGCGACGTGGCCTGGAGCACGCTCTTTCACGAGATGACGCACGCCGCGCTTTGGGACAGCGGGACACACCACCTGTTCACGGAGCGCCAGCGCGAGGCCGTCTGTGACGCCGTGGCCGTAGCACGGCTGGCGGAGCTTCGTCGGTCGCTCGGGGGGTGAACGGGCACCCTCTGTGCGGTGAAGATGTGAGGGCGGGTGCGACACCCTATCACGGCCCCCGTGATACCTCCCGCCCGGGCCGCGGCGGCTCGGTCGGTTCGTCCGTCATTCGCACGTCTTGAGGATCGCGTTCCGCGGCACTGTCACCGCCTGGACCTGCCCCGCCACCTCACCCCACGCCTCCGCCATGACGACCCGCGCCGTCGTCTGCCCGTCGCCCGCGGGCGTCGTCGTAAGGACGCGGCCGAGCAGGCGGTCGTCGCTGCGATTGAAGGCACAGGTGTTCGCGGGCGTTGTCACCGCCGGGCCGGTCGGCGTCTCGGGCACCGTGGCCCGGTAGTGGAAGAACCCCCATAGAAGGAGGAACCCGGCCGCGATCCGCTTGGCGTACCAGCCGGGCGGCTTCCGGGCCGCGGGCCGGCGCGTCCCGCAGTGGGGGCAGACCTCCGCTGACCTCCCGACCTCTTTGTCGCAGTCCCGACACTTCGCCAGCGGCATATCCCCCCCCCCCTGCAAAGAGTTGCAACCCCGTAATAGACTACCCCGTACCGTAGTATTACGGGTCGGCCTTGCGCCTCCACCCGTTACGGTGTTCCTTCGGTGCGATACCCCCAACGGCAACTGGCGGAGGTGGCATGGAAGATCCATGCGTGTGGGAGGTGGTCGCCCGCGGCGAGTGCTGCGGCGTCCCCCTCGAGCCCGGCGACTGCATCACGGCGTGGCCCGGCGGTGCGGTCCAGTTGGTGCGCGACCTGCCCCGGAACTATGGCGCCCTGCTGGGGGCCGAGGCGGCCGGGGTGCTCCGGCTGGCTATTCCGTGTCGCCCGCAGCTCGTCGTGGCGCCGCCGCGTCCCGAAGGTGACGCACCGCCCGAGCCGACGCCGCCGCCCGCTCTACCCGCCCCTCCCCTTCGTCGCGTGAAGTGACCCCGAAGTCCACGCCCGACCAGTAGGCCCGCCCGAGGTACGCGATCGCGACCTGGGTGGGCACCTGGTCGGGGTGGCGGGCGGCGAGTTCGGCGGCGAGTGTCGCGAGGCGGCTCTCCGCCCCGTAGGCCGCGCCGGGTTCCGCGACGCCCCAGACCCACACCCACACCATCGTTCGGCTCCCCCACCCCCTCCGTAAGCCACTTAAGCGATACTCGTAGGCGTCGCGCCAACCACTCCTGCGTTGTCCCGCTCGGGATAGTCCCCTGCGTCCGCCAGCGGGTGACGGTCGTCTTGTCGGCGCCGAGCTCCGCGGCGAGGTCCGTGGGCCGGACCCCCGCTTGCTCCATCGCCCACGTCAGACGGTCCCCCCAATGCTGGTCAGGCGGCACGGACAATTCCCCTCTTGCGCGTTGGCATCGCGCCTATTAAGATTAGCGTGAGGCCGATACGCAGTTGGCGTTTGCTAACTCGGTCGGCACCCGTAACCCATTACAGGCCAACGAGATATGACGAATATCACCGAGTTTCGCACCCGCCGCAAGCAGAATCCGCGGCGCCGGACCCTGGGGACCGCCGTGTCCGACCCGGAGAAGGACCGGCTGGTCCGGGCCTTCGAGCAGTCCCGGCTCGGCACCGGGCCGTCTGAGGTGGTCCGGGTCATCCTGTTCGCGTTCGAGCGGAGCGCGGCCGTGCGGGATGCCGTGGCCGAGGCGGTCCGGCAGCACGGCATCGCCGCCTGACGGGCTGGTGGGTCGCGAATCCTGACGCTGGAGGTGTGCATGGGTCACAGTCTGGAACACTCCGCCGGTCGCCGGTACTACCGGGACCGCGCCGCGGTACGGGAGCGGGTGAGTCTCCGCGAGGGGCTCCGGGTGGTGTTCGGCAGCGCGAGCGAGCAGGCGGCGCACAAGGCGTTGCTCCGCGCGGAGACCCGGGTGCTGGAGGCCGCGCGCGTGGCGGCGCGGCTCGGCGCCACCCAGCGGGTGGAGCGGTTCGCGGCGCGGGTGAGGGAGATCCTGGACGGCGGGGCCACGCTCTGGTCGGTCGAGGTGGCGCAGGCGATGGAGGGGGTGGACCGAGCGCAGGACACGGCGTTCCTCGACGCGGTTCTGCTGGAGACGCCGGAGACGTTGCGGCGGGCGGCGGACTGGTGCGATCGGCAGGCGGCGGCGAGCCACCGGACGGCCGCGGCGATGCGGCGGCGGGCGGCAGAACTGGAAGGGGCGCCGGCATGAGCGAGCGGAAGCCCCGGCTGTTCCTGCGCTACAGCCGGCACGACGTGTACGACCCGCTGGACGACATGCCGCACGTGCCGCCAGCGCGGCCCCCGCGGTGCCGGTGCGGGTCGGAGTTGCGGGCGAACCTGACGTGTAGCTGTGGAGCGGTCTACGAGCGGCACGCGAACGGGCGTGTCCTGACGCGGAGGGCGGGATGATCCTGGCGACAGTGGGCACGGTGGCGCTGGTGTGGGGGCTCTGGATGCTGGCGCTGCAGTGTGGCGAGCGGAGCCGGTGGGCGCACGAGCGGGCGCGGCTGATGCGCGACCGGGAGAACGCGGAGTTGACTGCGCGGGCGCGGCTGATCGGTCAGGGGTGGACGCCGCCGGCGAGCCATCCGGGGTACGCGAAGCTGGAGCGCGACCTGCTGAACGGTGGCCCGGCGAACGACGCGGGGGACGAGGAGGAGCATCCGACCACTGACGCGCTTCGGGACCGGGTGTTGTTCAAGAAGGAGACGACAACCGGCCTGCCCCGGCGCCCTCGGATCGAGCGCCGCGCGCACTCGCCCTGCTGGACGCCGACGCTGACGGGCAAGGTGGAGTACATCATCGACGCGCTGGTGGGCGAGGCGACGTACCCCGATGAGGACGAACCCCGGAGGAGTCGGCAATGAGCGACAAGTCGTTCACGGACCTGCTCGGGCGCCTCGTGTGGCTGATCGCGCTGGCCGCCATCGCGTCGCTCTGGGTCGGCTTCGCGGTGAATCGCGCCCTCCAGTGGCACGCCCCAGAACTCGCCATCGGCGTGTTGCACATCGCCGCCCTACGTGGCGCGGCGACGCTCGCCTTCGCGTCACGGCGCGACATCAAGGACGCGGAGAACGCGGACATTGGCGAGGCGATGATCTACAGCTTCACCATCGGCGGAATGATCCTGCTCACGTCGTGGATCTTCCACCTGCTGGGCACGATCGCATGATGGCGCACGACCCCGGCGACGACTGCATGACCTGTGGCGGCGTCACGGGTGGCCACCTCCCGCTGGCCGATGGCGCGGTCTGCCCGCACGAGGTCCGGGAGCGGCTGACGGTGGTGCGGTGCCAGGACGATCCGGGGTTCGAGCCGCGGGACTTCCCGAAGCCGCGGCATGAGCGGATGGGGGCGCGGTGCGCGGGCTGTGGGTCGCGGCTGGCGAGCGGCGAGGACGGAAGCGTGAAGACGTGCCTGCGGTGGCCGGACTGCGTGCCGCCCGCGGCGTGACACCTGACGAGGAGGGGAGCGCGATGCCGAATCAGACCTACCCGTGTCCCTGCTGTGGCGACGAGTGCACCGTCACCGAGGACGACCGGGACCAGGAGTGGACGAAGTGCGAGGCGTGTGGGGCGCTGGTGTCGGTGGAGACGGACGGGGAGGACGATGGGCGGGGCTGGCGGGACCGGACGCGGCTGCACGTGATCGAGCGGGGGACGCGGGCGAGTGTGCGGGAGATCACGGCGCGGAACGGGCGGTGAGCGGGGGTGGGGTGGTATGGAAAGACCACGGGCCGACGCGCGATGCTAGCGATAGCGGTCGGCAGGGCGGGTTCGACTCCCGCCCTCACCTAACACCCGCTCCATAAGACAGCGCCCCGGCGGCGCGGGAACGCCGACCGGGGCTGGTAGAACCTGACGAAAGGAAAGATGGCATGCCCGACACCAACCTGCAAGCACTGGCCGAACCCTTCCCTCCCACGGACATCGAGTGGCGCATTGGGCGCGCCGGGGAGAAGAACGGGAAAATCTGGGCCACGTGCCTCGCCTACGTGACCAACCGCGCGATCATGGAGCGCCTAGACGCCACCGTCGGCCCGGCCAACTGGCAGAACAAGTTCCGCCCCTGGGAGATCGGGTCGCCCGGTGTGATGTGCGGCCTGTCGATCCGCGTAGGCGACCAGTGGGTGACGAAGTGGGACGGCGCCGAGCAGCCCCCCGACCGAGGGGGCCAGTCAATGGCCGTCAAGGGCGGATTCTCTGGCGCCATGAAGCGGGCCGCCGTGCTCTGGGGGATCGGGCGGTATCTGTACGACCTCCCCGAGGGGTTCGCCACGATCAGCGACGAGGGGCGCTTCTACCAGTCCGCCAGCAAGAAGGGCAACGAGGTGAAGGTGCCCGCGTTTCGCTGGAGCCCGCCGGACCTCCCGAAGTGGGCGCTGCCGGGGGCGAAGTGAGCAGGGCGCCCGAGATCCCCGACGTCCCCGAACCAGACTTTGACGACTACGGGTGTCTCGCGGCGTGGTATTCCGGCTACGCCTTCGCGGAGCAGTACCGGAAGGTCGTACTCGCCGGGTGTCGAGAGGCGGTGCGTGCCAGCGCCACCCTCTCCGGGCGCAAGGTGACGGAGTCGAGGCGGGACGAGATGGGCCGGCTACACCCCGCCTACCTGGACTTTCTGGCGAAGCACCTCACGGGTCGGACGAAGTGGGAGCGGGAGTTCCTTGCACAAGGAGGGATGCGATGACGGTGTCGCTGTACGACCTCGGGGCGGAGTTCGCGGCGCTCGAGGCCATGCTGATCGAGTCGGGTGGGGAGTGGACGCCCGAAGTCGAGTCGCGGTTCGCCGCCCTCGGCGCGCTGGAGGGGGACAAGGTGGACGCCTACGCCTCGGTCATCCGCCAGCAGGAGGCAGCCGCCAAGGTGTTCGGCGGCGAGGCGGACGCCTTCCAGGCAAAGGCGGACGCCTTCCAGGCAAAGGCGGACGCCGCGTTGGCCGTGGCGAAGCGGCTCAAGGCGCGGATGCTGGAGTACATGCAGGGGCGGGACGTGGCCGAGCTGCGGGGGGCGCTGTGGCGGTTCGCGCGCCAGCGAAACGGCGGGAAGGCGCCGCTCCGGCTCGAGGTGGAGCCGGACGCGCTGCCGGAGAAGTACCGGGTGGTACGGTACTTCCCGGACACGGACGCGCTGCGCGCCGACGCGGAGCTGTGCCCGAACGGCGTGCTGGAGGTGGGCGGCGTTCCGCTGGCCCGGCTGGAGTCGCCGGGCGAACATATCCGGATACGGTGAGGGAGGCCCCATGCCCGACCTGAGCCGCTTCACCCCGCCCCCCGGATGGGAGGGCGCCGATTCCTTCGACCCCGTGACGCTCCGCATCCCCGCGGGCAAGCTCACCACCGTCCGCTGGTGCATGCTCCGGGCGATTGAGACGGCGTTGCAGGAGGACACCGTGGGGACGTGGGCGGACGACAGCGGGGCGACGGAGCTGGTGTTCCAGTTCCGGGACGCGGCGGACCAGCAACGGCCGGCGGCCGCATGAGAGACCCGATGGCCGTCCCCCCGCTGATGTGGGGCGTGTTCCTCCTCGCCGCGGGCTTCGGGTTGGCGTGCGCGGCGGTCTACGGCTGGCGGGCGCTCCCGTGGTGGCGGTTCCGCCGGGACTGGCGGCAGGAGGCGGACCTGCGGCTGGTGCGGAAGCTCCACGGGATGCGGGAGCCGGTGGAGGCGCCGCTGCGGCCGGTGCGGGGACGCCTGGCGTTCGGCGCGACGAAGGTTCTTCCCCTGCCCCGGAAGCGGGCGTAGGGGTCCGCCCGACCGGCTGAGTGCTGGACCCACCCTCCACACATCGGTGGAGGCCGAAGGTGAGTCGCAGTTTTGGGCACTTCCTTACGGGCGGCACGGCGGGCGGACAGAGGCAGACGGTGCCGCACTCCGGGCATGAGCCACGGTCAGCCCCACCGTGCCGTCGCAACGGGGCAACCCACACTCACGGGAGCGAGGACGCAACATGGACGGGATCTTTCTCAAGAGCGGCGCACACGAGTCCCTGGCGGAGGGTGGGTGCGTCATGGAGTTCGCCGCGTGGGTGGCGGGCGAGCCGCATAGCGACCACCCGCAGTGCGTGTCCCCAGTCATCGGCCAGTTCCTCCGGTCGTGGAACGACGCGCTGAACGACGAGGACCGGCAGATGCTCGTGCCCTACGCCATCGCGGCGGTCGGCACGAACACGGGTGCGGACGACGAGGAGACGCGAGCGTGGATGTGCGCGGACTGGCTGGTGCGGACCTGCGCCCCGGCGTGGCTCCGGCTGGCCAAGCTCCACGAGCACGCGGAGGCGCTGGCAAACACCCCGGAGGTCAAGGACGCGGCGAGCGCCGAGGTGGCGCGGCAGCGGGGGGACGCCGCATGGGCCGCCGCAGGGAACGCCGCACGGGCCGCCGCACGGGCCGCCGCATGGGACGCCGCAGGGAACGCCGCACGGGCCGCCGCATGGGACGCCGCACTGGCCGCCGCACGGGACGCCGCACGGGCCGCCGCACGGGCCGCCGCAGGGGACGCCCTCCGCCCTACGGTGGTCGCGTTGCAGCTGTCGGCGCTGGACCTGCTGGACCAGATGATCGCGGTGGGTCGGGAGCCGGAGCGGCTGTTGGAGGAGCGGGTTGAGGTGGTCCGCGCGTCGATGGCGGGGCGTCCAGCGCACGGCTGATTTTCCGGGCGCCACCCCGAGCGGAGAGGAGGTGTGAACGTGCGGGACATGTGGTACGACTAGTAGGGACGCGACGGTAGGACCCCTGTGCGGCGTGGACGGTGACACGCAAAAAAAGGTTGACGGAGTGCCGACACTTTAGTGAGCAGTAGCCGGGGTGCGTGGTAGGCAAAAAACGCGCGGCCCGAGGTCGGCGGGCCAGCCGGTTCAATTCCGGCCACAGGGCATGGCGGCACACGGTAGGCACACACCAGGAGGGCGCGAGACATGCGAGTGGAGTACAGCAGCAACAACTCGGGCGGGGGCTGGTGGCTTGACGACGCTGATTGGGTCGCGCTGGAGAAGGCGGGGTGGGTGGTCCTGTGGGGCGGCAAGTACTTCTGCCACCCGACCTACGGCGGCCTGTTGGACAACCAAGGCCCCAACCTGTGCCCTGACCGCGAGAGCTGCCAGGAGGGGCACGTCGCGGCGACCTCCGCCGAGGACGCTGAGCGGCTTCGCTGGCTCGGGTCGCTGGCTCGGGAGGCGTACCGGGAGGCGCCGTCAGCCGAGGAGGCGATCCGGGAGTGGGAGCGCGTGACCGGCAAGTCCGCGAGCGACGAGGGATGCAATTGCTGCGGCCCGCCGCACAACTTCTCGTGGACCGACGACGACGGCCAGCACCACTACGCGAGCGGGGACGACGTGCTCCCCCTGCTCTACGGTGACGGCCCCAAGACACTCCGCGACGCTGTTCCTCGACCTCGTGGAGCGCACCGCCGAGTTCATGGGCATCCCCGGCGGGATGACGTGGTGGGACCGCACGATCATGTCGGGCGCGTTCCCGCTCACTATGCCGGTGTTTCTGGTGAAGGTCGGCATCCGAGGCGTCTGGTGACGTGGCCCGAAGCCCCCGCCGCGGGCACCGAGCAAACCGAACTCGCCTTCCCCGAGACGTGGGCCGCCCGCTTCGCCGCGTGGCGCGACACCCCCGATGGCCAGCGGGCCTACACCGCCTTCGTCGGCTTCCTCCTCGAGGACGCGAGAGCCGGGCGGCGGGTGAGCGCGAAGGCGGCATGGGAGGCGGCACGGCGGGCGACGCGGGTCAAGATGAACAATGGGTTTCACGCCCTGGCGATCCGGGCCGCGGAGGATGAGTGTCCGGAGTTGCGAGGGAAGGCGGAACATCGACGGAGGAACGCGGCATGACCGGACGTGTCGAGGAATCGGGGAACAGTGTACAGGTCCCCGGGGACGTGGCGAAGGAACGGGCGGAGATCGACGGGCGCCGGGCCGACTTCATGGCGGGGGCCATGGCGCACGGTGCCGGCCCCGACTGGGCGTGGGCGCACGCGCAAGAGCGTTACCCCTACCCCAAGGTGACGCGGCCCCGCGTGGAGTCCGGCGGGACGATGGCATCGACTACCGGCTCAAGGGTGGCGTCTTCCAGTGGTGTGACGTAGACGGCCGGGACGAGGGCGACTGGTTCGAGTGCGACATCCCGCCCGCGGTCGCGGAATCGCTCCTGGCGCGTCCGGAGGAGGAGGTCTGATGGCCCCCGAATGGTTCGCCCTCACGGTGCCGGTTGGCGTGTACCTGACGTTTCGGTGGTTTCCGATCCTGTTCACCAGAAACCCGGTCGTGGGGATCGTCGCCGGGGCTGCGTGGCCCGTCACGTGGTCGATTGCGCTGGCGCTTCGCGGCCGCGACCGACTGGGGTCGCGGGCACGGGATCGCGCCAACCCCTCGCCCACCCCGGTAGACCCCGATATCGAGGACGCCGAACGCGAGCTGGATGTGTTCCTGGCGCGTCCCACCGAGGAGGTGGAGCCGTGAGCGGACCCGAGGGATACCACCGGATGGAGTGGTCCGTTGCCGACAAGCACGGCGACAGCCCGACCGCCCGCGTCGTGGTCGAGGTCTACTCGCCCTACTCCGACGAATCGGGCGCCCGTCACATCGCGGAGCACATGGCGGGGGTGCTGCGGTACGTGTCGCGGATGCTGGGCCGTGTCGCATCTAGCGGACAGGACACCCCGAATCCGGGGGACATGTCCGATAAAGGAGACGCGCCGTGATATGGGTTGCGGGGGTAGCTCTCTGGATCGGGCCGGGGTTCGTCTCGGTGCTGCTCGCGTACCGCTGGGGCGACGAGATCGACATTGAGATGGCGCCCTCCAGCTTCATCCCGATCTACGGCCTTTTCGGGACGCTGATGCTGGTGGCCGAAATCTCCGGGCGCGAACTGTCCCGGCGCGTGAAGGCGCGGCGGGTGAAGATGGAGGCGGAGCGCCGCAAGCGGGAGCGGGAACAACTGGAGGCCGAGCGCGAAGTGTCGCGCTGGCTGGGCACGCCGACACCGGACAGGGAGGAGACGTGACGCCGCGCTTCGAGATCACCGAACAGGAGCGGGTGGTCCTCCTCGATGAGGCCGACCGCTTCGTCTACACCGTGCGGGGAGACCCCTACTACGGCATGGTCACGCAGCACGTGGCGCGGGAGCGTCGCCCCCTCTGCGGGGCTCGCGTCAGCTCGCTCACGCCGGACCGCAGGCGGGTGATCCCAACGGCGCAACTGTGCGGTCGGTGCCTCGCCAGCATCAAGAAGATTCTCAGGGAGGAGACGTGACGGACTTTGGAGATCGGGAGTTGGAGCCCGACACGAGCCACTACGAGGAGCGCATGGAGATGGCCGAACGGGCGGACGAACTCGCCGCCGATTTGGCCGCGCTCCGTGCCGAGAACGCCCGGCTGCGGGAGGCCCTGGAGCGCATCGCGGAGAATGCATCGGGTCGCCCCGGCAACACCGGATGGGCCGCGTTCGGTCGCATCGCCCACGCGGCCCTGTCCCCCACGGAGGCGCCGACCGATGACGCTCGGTGAACTGATCCACAAGCACGCACCGCCCCCGGCGGGGTACGCCACGTGCGCGCCGTGCAACGGGAGCGGGTTCAAGTACGACCCGAGGGTGTTCAGGGGGTGTTGTCAGACCACGTGCCCGGTGTGCCACGGCACGGGCTTGCTGCGCCACGCGGCCTCCACGGAGGCGCCGGAGAGAGGAGAGACGACGTGAGCAACTACGCCAATCTGCCGCGTCCGGGCCGCGTGGAGTCACTGCTGACGGACGTGTGGTACTTCTTCGTGGATCGCTGGTGGGCGCTCTGGGCGGGGTTCTCCGCGCTCTGGAGCGAGCGGCGCCGGGACACCATCATCGTGTCGTGCATGTTGGCCGACGACATGGAGCGCGACGGCGTGGACCATTTCATCAAGCTCCTGTACGGCGCCGATGGCCGGTACGGTGGCGCCGTCGCGGGCGAGCTGACCGAGAAGGGCGACGAACAGGCGTGGCGCTTCCTGCGCCCCGTGGTCGGCCCCGGCGCCAAGCTGGTGTCGTGGGATGCGTCGCGCCCCCCGCAGGAAGGAGAGACACGGTGAGCCCCAAGGGACTGCCCGACAAGGCGACGACCGCCGGGCGTGCCGGGCCACCTGCCCCAACTCGCACGCCGGCTCGCCTGTGCGGCCCTGTCCCCCACGGAGGCGCCGGAGAGAGGAGAGACGACGTGAGTATGATCGTGCTCGCAAGCGACTTGGCTGCGTTCGTCGCGGGCAAGACCATCGCGACGGTCGAGACCACGGGCAACAGCGACCTTGGGTCCGCGCACCAGTGGCGGATGTGCTTCACGGATGGGTCGTCCCTGCTGGTCGAATACTCGCCGGGTTACGTCTACAGTGAGTGGACATCCGACACAGGGGCGATCTACTACACCGTCGAGGAGTCGCGCCCCCCGCAGGAAGGAGAGACACGGTGAGCCCCAAGGGACTGCCCGACAAGGCGACGACCGCCGAATTGCTGGCGTGGATCAACGATTTCCGCAAGGAGTTGGGCCGGCCACCCGTGGCGGCAATTGTCCGCGGGCATCGGGGTTCGGCCTGCCATTGTCCGGTGGCGCGAACGGTGGTGTTCGGTGGAGACGCGGCGGTGATCGTGGGTCACGTCTACACGACAGTGTATGGCAAGCGGTGCCCGGTGACGCGAAAT
Source organism: uncultured Gemmatimonadales bacterium (assembly GCA_937983085.1). GTDB lineage: Bacteria > Gemmatimonadota > Gemmatimonadetes > Longimicrobiales > Gaopeijiaceae > UBA2589. The sequence continues at coordinate 2,486 of CALJKZ010000319.1, read as the reverse complement.
GTGCCGGCTCTCGTCAGCGACTTCATCTCCGCTTTCGACGAAGGCCGCTACCCCGGTTTGGAGCTTCCCGCGTGACCGCGCCCGACCGCAGGGAGGCACCGGAACTCCGGGTCCAGACCGGCAAGGAGCCCATCGACCTCCAGGCGTGGGCCGCCGCCTACGCCCGCGCTATCCTCCGGGTGGAGCACCCCACCCTCAAGGAGGCCGCGTGACCCTCACCCTCGGCTACCTCCGCGTCTCGACCGACGAACAAGCCCGCGAGGACCGGGCCTCTCTCGCCCAACAGCGGGCCGCGATCCTCGCCAAGGCCGGCGGGGACGTGCGGTGGTTCGAGGACGCGGGGTTCTCCGGGGGGACTGCTGAGGGGAGACCGGGGTTCACGGCGCTGGTGGACTACTGCAAGGCCCACCCCCAGCCCTTGGGCAAGCCCGGTGTCGTGCTCTGCCTCAACGCCTCGCGCTGGGGCCGGTTCGACAACCCCGAGGAGGCCGCCTATTGGCGCGTGCTTCTCGACAAGCGCGGCTGGCGGGTGCGGTATTGCGAGGGGGACCACGAAGGGGACGCGGCCAACATCGTGCGGGCGGTTCACGACTCGACCGCGGCCGACGCCCGGCGGCAGATCAAAGCGAATGCGAAGCGCGGAGCGGAGGGCAGCGCCCGACAAGGGTTCTGGGCGAACGAGGCCCCTGTGGGCTACCGCCGCCGCACCCTCACGGGCCGCGTGCTCGAGCGGGGCGAGCGGAAGGCCGACACCGAGCGGGTGAAGCTCACCCCCGGCCCCGACCATGAGGTGGCGATGGTCCGCCGCTTGTTCACCCGGTACGCCTCCGGCACGGTGACGCTCGCCCAACTGATCGAGGACGCCCGCCGCACGGTGCCCGACCTCAAGTGGAGCCGGACCTACATGGGACGCCTCCTGCGGAATCCCGCCTACGTCGGTGACGTGGTGTGGTGCCGCCGGCCGCACGATGCGCGGGACCGGCTCGTCACTCCGGTCCGCCCCCGCTCGGAATGGGTCGAGACGCGGGACGCGCACCCCCCGCTCGTCTCGCGGGAGCTGTTCGCCAAGGTGGCCCGTCGCCTGGAGGGGAACCGTCGCCAGCGGGTGCGCGCCGGGGGCTACCTCCTCACGGGGATGCTCACCTGTGCCCACTGCGGGGACACGTTCATCGGAGGGGGAGGGCCGAAGGGTCCACCGGAGGACGTGAACCGCTACCGCTTCTATGTCCTGCTGCGCGATGATCTCGAGGGCGGGCCGGTTCTCGATGGTGACCCCGCGGAGCCGCTCGACGAACGCCGGCTGACGCCAGCACTTCGCCCGGAAGCCGGTGCGGTGGGCGCGGCGGTGGGTGGATCCGTGGGCCATGAAGGACCGCGCGATCGACCGGCGCGCCCGGCGCGCCGCACGGAGGCCCTCTGGCTCTCGCCCCGGACCGCGGCCGCCCTTGAGGCGTCGGGTTTGTTCGGGGGTGCCCGATGAAGCTGTCCCAGCTCGCCGCCGCGGGGCTCATCGAGCGCCTGTCCTCAGGGCCCCAGCAGCCCGAGCAGAAACCCGATGCGCCGGAGCCCGGCGACGACACCCATTGGGGCCCCGCACGGAAGCGCCTGGAGCGACTCCTCGGGCGACCCCGCGTGGTCCGGCTCGGCTACCAGCCTGACCCCGACGGCCCGGTCCGGCCCCTCGACCACCACTTCCGGAGTGCCCGCGGCCAGACGCGCCGCGCCCTCGAGGCCGCCTACCAGGCCGAGCACGGCCGGCGGCCGACCGCGCGCCAGCTGAAGCGGTTCCGGAAGGACCTGAAGCGGAAGGGAGGACGCGCGTGAGGTGGAACCTCACCCTCCGGCCGATCTCCGGCTGGCCTTGGGCGGAGACGCGCCACCGCGCGCGCTCGCCCTTCTCGGCCGCCTGGATGGACACGATGAAGCTCCTCGATCGGGAGCTCTCCCTCCTCCACGCCCGCCAGCTGGTACTCGAGGCGGACTTCCAGGAGGACGACCTCCGCGTCACCGACGGGTGGCCGAAGGCGAGCGCGCGCCCGGCCTCGCCGCGGGTGATCCTGAACTTCCAGAGCAAGCACGGCCCGCTCCGCTACCCCTGTGACCGGTTCACCGACTGGCAGGCCAACGTCCGCGCGATCGCGCTCGGCCTCGAGGCCCTGCGGCGGGTGGACCGGTACGGCATCACGGCGCGGGGCGAGCAGTACACCGGCTGGAAGGCGCTGCCGGCGAGCGCCGGCCCGACCCTGACCACAGAACTCGCCGCGGACGTCATTGCCGGCTACAGCGGGGACGTGCGCGGCCACCTCATGGCGAGTCCGGAGCGCTGTAAGTCGGCGATCCGGGACGCGCTCCGCGCCTCCCATCCAGACCACGGAGGTGGAGCTGACCACTTCGACCTGGTCCAGAAGGCGCGCGCGGTCCTCGCCACCCACCACGGAGTGGCCCTGTGACCCGCCCCGCCTGCGCCTGCGCGAAGCCGCGCCCGA
>CALJKZ010000318.1 GCA_937983085.1 uncultured Gemmatimonadales bacterium | reverse complement strand
CGGACCTCGCGAAACAGGTTCCTGAGATCCGGATCTCGGATGTCCATCTCGACGGAGTGGGCATCCTCCGGAAGGTTGGCTTTCCGGCCCGAGGAAAGATCATCGACGATCCACACCTCGTGGCCGGCGGCCAGATAGGCGTCAGCCACGTGGCTGCCGATGAAGCCGGCGCCGCCGGTGACGAGAACTCTGCTCTTCGATTCAGTCATGCGGGTGGAACTGCCTTGTCTTCGAGATTCGGGGAAACGCCGGTCCCCCGTGGGACGGGCGGGAGGACTCCGCCGTCAGGAACGCACGGAGCCCCCGCCGGACGAAACCGACGGGGACTCCGGTAGCGGCGGGCGGGCGAGGAGGAGTGTCTTCCTCGCCGGGGCCATCAGCGCATCTTCCTCGCGAGTCGGACGATGACCCCCTGTCTCCAGACGTCGTCGTCCATGGTCATCACTCGAGCAGAAGCGGTGTTGGGCGTCGTGTAGACCACCTGCAGTGACCCATGGGTTTCGGTACCCACGGCATCGCTGTAGAGGACGAACTCGTCTCCGATGGCGATGCCGTCGTCACTCCCGAGATCCAGGAAGGCGATGTGGCCGACGTCGGGGATGACCTGCCGACCGGCGAAGCCCATGATCATGGCCTCCGATCCACCGGCCACCGATTCCGGCATCACGCCCGGCTGCTCCGTGTAGGCCGGAAGCGCTCGGACGAGATCGCCGGCCTGAATCCGGTCGTAGACCTTCCGGATCTGAGCCACCACTTCGCCGTCGCCGATGGCGGATACCGTCGCAACGCCTACGGGCTTGGCCACCCGCCCGACCATGGGAATGGTCCGGGAAATCCGGAAGAGCTGCAGGTTGGCGCCGACCCGGGCCGTGGCGGGCATCTCGATGCGGATCTGATCGTACAGACGCATGGTCGTGCTGCGCTCGCCGGGCTCGGCGAAGCCCATGACCGTCCCGCTGGTCTCGGGTTCAGCCTCCTGGCGGAGCAACCACGGTGCCGCGTAGACCCGATCGGACGAAACCACGGCATTCGAGCTGCCCTCGATGCTGCGGGCGCGGGCTGTCTCCTGTCCCTCGTCGGAGTAGAAGATCGTCCGCGCGCCTTCGGAGATGGGCCGTGCGGGCCGCAGGCCGAAAGGCACGAGGTCGGATGGCACGTCGTCGGCCACCGGTTCGTCCATGGGCTCCGGGGGATCGTCCTCCACCGGCGCCTGTGCCGTGGTGGTTCCCGTCAGGCCCGGAATCACGAGGACCTCGGTGGGGAAGATCCAGTGCGGATCCTCCACCACGTCCCGGTTGGCTTCATAGATGGTCCGCCACTCCCACGGGCTGTCGTAGTAGCGGATGGCGAGATCCCACAGCGTGTCGTCGTCGACGACGGTGTGGGTCCCCTGCGGCTCTTGGCCGAGGGCAAAACTCGGAATTATCAGGACGGCGACGAGGGCCGCGGCCGAGCGAACCATCTGGGCTCCTTCGGCAAGTAGGACAGGGCTTTTCCACCCGGTGAACGCTGACCGAAGATACCCACCCTCTCGCGCAAAGGTCAACGCATTTTTTCGATTTGACTTCATATGTTTACCCGCGAATGACGGGCGCCCTCGGCCGGGTCGGGCGTCAACGTGGCGAAAGGCCCGGCAGGCGGCGCGATTCGGGCGGAGTGTCGAGTTCGGGTGCCAGCGACACCCAGCGTCCCCGTCCGATGACGACATGGTCGAGGACCGGAATGCCGAGGGACCGGCCGGCGGCAGCGAGCTGTCGGGTCACGGCGCGGTCCTCCGGCGACGGAGTCGGGTCTCCCGAGGGGTGGTTGTGGACGAGGATGACGCTGGCGGCACCCTCGCTGACCGCGACGCGGAAGACCTCCCGCGGATGGATGAGCGACGCGTCGAGGATCCCCCGGGTAACCAGAACCTCCCGTAGGACACGGTGACGGGTGTTCAGGAGGAGAGCGTGGAACTCCTCCTGGCCCACGTCCCGAAGGCGAGGGCCCATGCGGCGGAAGACGTCGGCGGGGCCCCGGACCGGGTCTTCCGACGGCGCGCTCCTGGAGGCGACCCGCCGCCCCAATTCGAACGCCGCCGCGAGGCGCGCGGCCGTGGCGGTGCCGACCCCTTCCACCCCCTCGAGGAAGGCCACGTCGGCCCCGGCCAGGCGTTCGAGCCCTCCCGGGGTGGTGAGGATCCGACGGGCTACGTCGGCTGCCGAGCTCCGGCGACTCCCGCTCCCGACAACGAGGGTCAGGAGCTCCGCGACGCTCAGGTTGCGTGCCCCGAGTCGACGGAGCCGCTCGCGGGGGCGGTCGAAGGGTGGGACGGGGTAAGACATCGGCTACCATGTCCCTGAAGCCCGGGCCCCGCCATGCAGGAACGGGTCCCTTGGAGGGCCAGTCCCGGCACGCCGATGTCAGGACTCGAAGGTCGCGAGCATCACTTTGGCGTCTTCCCTGGGCTGATCGTAGTAGCCCTTTCGGATCCCCACGTCCTCGAAGCCGAAGCTGCGATAGAGCTCGATGGCGCGTTCGTTCGAGGCTCGTACCTCGAGAAAGAGCTTCTCCACGCCTCGGACCCGAGCGCGCTCGAGGACGTGCTGGAGCAGGTGGGCGCCCAGTCCCGCACCCCGTCGGTTGGTGGTCAACGCCAGATTGGCCAACTCACCCTGATCGAGAATCACCCAGAGCACCGCGTACCCGATGACGCCCTCGACGCGGTCGGTCATGACCATGAGTTCGATCCCGTCCCGGCCCAGGAGGTTCTCGAACGTCGACGCCTGCCACGGCGTGGTGAACGCTTCGGATTCGATGGCCACCACCGACGCGATGTCAGCGCGACGCAATGGCCGAACCTCTATGCCTTCGGGCAACGTCCCCGGTGCCCGGCTCATGAGGCCCAGAGCCTTTCCGCGCCCGAGACCCTGACGTACTCGGGCTCCCATCCGCTGGGGTCGAGGACCGGTGCCGCATTCGGCGAGCGGACGAGCCACGCGAGGAGTCCATCGGCCACCGTCATGTCGGGGCCTGGCTCCGCCACGGGAAAGCCCGCTCCCTCGATGACGCCGCGATGCTTGAGCGCTCCGTCCCCGAGAAAGGTGGCGCCGGCGGGGACGTCTCCCGCCAGTAGTTCCCGGAGCTCGGCGGCATGGGGAGGCGCCAGCACCTCGACCCTGGCTCGACCCACGCCGAAGCACGCGGCATAGACGCGTTCCGCCCGAGCGTCGAAGAGCGCATACCGAATGGGGAGAGCCTCGTGCGCCAGGGCGGCCCCGGCGAGACTCGAGACGGCATACAGAGGTCGCTGGAGCGCGCGCGTCAGACCTTTGGCCGTGGCCGCGGCCACCCGCACGCCGGTGAAGGAGCCCGGCCCCTCTCCCACGATCACCGCGTCGATCTCGTGCCGGTCCACGCCCGCAGCGGAGAGCGCCTCGTCCACGGCGGGGAGCAGAGCCGAAGCGTGGCGGGTCTGGGACGTGAGTCGGGCCCGTGCGACGACGTGCCCGTCGACGGCGAGAGCGACCGCCCCCACCGGGGTGGACGTGTCCAAGGCGAGGCGTACCCGCCCCGGGCCTTTCTCACGTTTCGACGTCACGTGCCGAGCGCCACCTTCATGGACCTGCGGAAACCGACATGGGAAACGCAGGCAGTCCGGGCGGATCTCCGATGCGATGGACCTCGACATCGCGGAGGTCGGCGGCCTGGGCCGCGGGAGAAAGCCCGATGGACCATCGGTGGTCGGGGAGATGATCGCCCGCGCGCTCGGGCCACTCCACGAGAACGATCTCCTGGCCCTGCCCCAGCTCGCTCCACCCCAACTCCCAGAGTTCGTCGGTGGACTCGATGCGGTAGAGGTCCACGTGGACCAGGTCCACCCCGGCGACGGTTCGGTAGCGAAGGAGAAGGTTGTAGGAGGGCGAAGGCATGGGCTCCTCCACGCCGACGCCGCGGCCGATGGCCCGGGCGAGGACCGACTTCCCCGCCCCGAGGGGGCCATGGAGACCGATGAAGACCGGGGCGGATACGGCGCGACCGATCCGTTCTCCCCACCGTTCGAGTTCGTGTTCGTCCAGCCTCAAGACCAAGCTCCGCCTGTCATGACACTCCCCATCTGAGTCGTCGCCACACCCCGGCCAGTGCCTACGGAAGGCCTCGGCGAATATAACAAGCCTATTGGATCGGGAGTCAGGTGGGGCGGCGCCGGTACAGACCCTCGGCCTCGATGATGCGTGCCACCTCGGGGGAGACGAGGTCGGTGACCGACTCCCCCCTCGCGACTGCGTCCCGGACCTGTGTGGACGAGACGTCGACGCGCTGCACGTGCACCGCGACCACCCTGCCGCCGAGGTCCTCACGGGCGTGGTCGGCGTCGAGCTCAGGCCCGCCCGCGGGCACCGAGTCGGCGTCGAGCACCGAATCGCCTTCCCGATCCATGACGGCGAGGCGGGCGAGACCGAGAATGGCCTCCGGCTCACGCCAGGAGTCGAACGTGCGGTGCTGATCGATGCCGATGACGAGGAAGAGCTCGGCGTCGGGGGCGTCGTCGCGCATCGCGCGCAGGGTGTCCACGGTGAACGACGGCCCTTCCCTCCGGATCTCGACGTCACTGACGCGAAAGAGGGGCTCTCCCGCCGTCGCGGCGCGAACCATTCGAAGGCGTACCGGGGCTGGAGTCAGCGCTTTCCGACGCTTGTGCGGCGGCGTTCCCGCCGGGATCCAGACGACCTCGTCGAGCTCGAGGGCCTCAGCGACATCGAGGGCCACCGAGCGGTGACCCCGGTGAGGTGGGTCGAAGGTCCCTCCGAAGACGCCGATCCGCCGACGCGGACCTGCCTCCTTCGCCGAGCCGGCGCCCCACGCCGTAGACGCGTCCGCGGTCAGCCGTTCGGTCCGTTGGCCATCCGGATCTCCGCCGCCGCCGCGGACTCGGGATGCTCCTCGAGAAGCCGCTGACGGGCCTGCTCCGCCAGGTCGTCGTAGCCGATGGCTTGATTCATCCGGTAGATGCCGAGGAGGGCGCCCGGGACGAACTCGGACTCGGGGTACAGGTTCACCACGAACTCGTAGTACTTGATGGCCGAATCCCACATGTTCCGGTCCGCGTAGAACTCGGCGTTCAGGAACTCCTTCTCGGCGAGCGTGTGCCGAAGACTGTTCGAGATCCTCGCCGCCTCCGCCGACTGCTCCAGGCCCGCGAAGTCGATGACCACGTTCCGGCACGCGCTGATGGCTTCCCGGGTGTACCCCTGGTCCCGCTGGGGAATAGGGGCGAGTGCACCCAGGGACCGGCAGACGCCGAGGGCTGCATCGGGTGCCGCGGGATGCCCCGGGTAGCGGTCCATGAAGCGGTTGTACTCGGCTCGGGCGGTGAGATAGTCCTCCCGGTCGAAGTAGACGTTGCCGAGCATCAACCTGGCTTCGGCGACGCGGTCCCAGTCCCCGTGGTCGCGAAGGATGCGATCCAGGGCACGGATGGCGTTGTCGTGCTTGCCTTCGGCGAACTCGGCCTCCGCCATCTGGAAGAGTTCGTCGGGCGACAGGCCCTGGTATCGGCTCTGCCCCCCACCGCACGCCGAGAGGCCCAAAGCGGCGAAGAGGAGCACGAGGATCGGTGCGCGCGGGGCGCGTGGGGGAATGTTCATCGCGGATCAGTACACGGATTCGGGGCGCGTGGTTTCGCGTTGTTCAGCGACATCGGCCGTCGCGGAGATGCTCCAGCCCTCGACCGAAGTAGATCTCGTCGAAGCGCGACTGGGCCCGGTCGATGAGGGAGCCCGCCTGGTCCGCGTAGCGCACCTGGGAATACGCTTCCATGGCGGCCTCGCAATCGCCCATCTCGGCAAGGATCTCACCTTTCTCGAACCACGCCTGCGCCTGGATGTTACGGGGCTCACCGACTTCCACCGTGCGGTTCACCAGCCGCAGGGCCTGCTGCAGCTCTTCGGCTGCCCTCACGCGGGAGGCGGAGTGGGAACGGTCGCGAAGCTGACGCGCGAGGTTGAAGGCGCACCGACCGATGTACCAATCGACTTCGCCCTGCTCCCAGGGACGGACCATCTCACGGAAGCGCTCGAAGAAGACCAGGGCGTGTTCGCAGTCCCCGATCTCGTCGTGGGCCACGCCCACCTCGAAGACGATCTCCGGCACCGAATCGGCAGCCTCGGCCATGGCCTTCTGATAGAAGGGGAGGGCGCGTCCGTATTCGCCGTTCTCGAAGTAGTGGCGGGCGAGAGGGAGGGCCATGTCCCCGACGCCCACACCGGGGCGCAGTTCCAGAGCGGTCTCCACCGCGGTGGCCATGGCGAACCGGTCGCTCGTCGACCACGCCTTGCGGGCGAGGTGCATGAGATCGCCCACGGCCTGGTCCACGAGCGTCGAATCCCTCGCCGCCGCGTCCACGTAGTACGAGCCCGCGTCGTCGACCCGGTTCATGAGCGCGTAGGTGTGCGCGACGCGGGCCGTCACGGACGGGTCGTCGGCGCCCTGCCGGATGGCCAGACGATACTCGGCCAGAGCCTCGTCGAAATTGCCCAGGGCGAAGGCTTGGTCGCCCCGCTGCACCGCGCTCTGGTCGGAGGACCTCGGGGAGCAAGCTCCTGCTGCCAGCAGGAGACACAGGGCGGCGCCCAGAGGGCGGGACGGGAGCCAGGCCCGGTTCCGTTGAGTCGGCGGGGGGATCATGGTCGAGCGAAGAAGCAACTATGGGGCCACGAATGCGTGTACGGTACGCCAGAGTCTACACACCGATACCGCATTGGGTCACGTCGACCGTCTTCCCCGACCTCCCGGATCACTCCTGCGAATCGTTCAGCGTCGACTCGATGGAGGCCAGGTACGCCCGAGCACGCATGTCCCGTGGGTCGTCTTCCAGGCATCGCTTCCACTGCTTCATCGCCTCCTCGTCCTCTCCCAACCGGTTCAGCACCACACCGAGACGCACCCTGGCTCCCACGAAGGAGGGCCTCGACTCGAGGATGAGCGTCAACTCCTCCCTCGCCTGCTCCAGCTCACCCAACTCGATGAGGGTCTCGGCGAACTTCGAGCGGATGTCCATGAAACGGGGCCGGATCTCCAGCGCCGCCCGATAGTGCTCGATGGCGTTGCCCGGGTGGTTCGCCACCAGGTACAGATCACCCAGTTGGGCGTGGGTCACCGCAATACGGTTGCCCACCTCCGACGGGAAGACGCGCGAGTCGCGCGTGTCGATCTCACCGGCTTTGGTGAAGGCCTGTTGAGCCTCTTCGTGGCGCCCGAGATCGTTGAGGATGATGCCCCGGTTTAGATGCGCCTCGGCGTACGACGCGTTCTGCTCCAGGGCCGCGTCGAAGTGCTCCAGCGCCTCCTCGAGTCGTCCGAGCATGGCGAGACATAGCCCGGCCTTGTTCTGGACGTCGGCGAACTCCGGATGGTCCTCGAGTACGCTCTGGAACGTCTGCAGCGCGGACTCGAAGTCCTCCCGCTCCCACGCGGAGACGCCCCGCGCGACGATCTGTCTGGCGTGCTTCGGATCGGTCGGCATGCCGGTAAGCTTGGGGGCGGGAGGGGCGGCGGTAAAGGGCGGGTGTCGCTACTCGATGGTCCGCGCCTGCGCGTCGTGTTCCTCGATCTCCGCCCGGAAGTGGGGGATCGTCTTCTGGATCCCCTCGCGGAGCTCGACCTTCGGCTCCCAGCCGAGAAGGTCGCGCGCGATGGTGATATCGGGCTGCCGCACCTTGGGATCGTCATCAGGTAACGGAAGGCGCTCGATGGTCGAGTCGCTTCCCGTCTCGTCGATGACGACATCCGCCAGTTCTTGGATGGTGAACTCCACGGGATTTCCGATGTTCACCGGCTCAGCGCGCTCATCCTGATGGAAGAGTCGGTAGATGCCCTCCACCTCGTCCTTCACGAAACAGAAGGAGCGCGTCTGACTCCCGTCACCATACACCGTGAGGGGGTCTCCCCTCAGCGCCTGTACGATGAAATTCGACACCACTCGGCCATCCCCCGGACGCATGCGCGGTCCGTAGGTGTTGAAGATCCGCACGATGCGCGTCTCCACACCGTGGTACCGGTGGTACGCCATGGTCATGGCTTCGGCGAAGCGTTTTGCCTCGTCGTACACGCCGCGTGAGCCCACCGGATTCACGTTCCCCCAGTAGGTTTCGGGCTGCGGATGGACGAGGGGATCGCCGTACACCTCCGAGGTGGAGGCCAACAAGAAGCGGGCGCCCTTGGCCAGGGCCAAACCGAGGGCATTGTGGGTACCCAGGCTTCCCACCTTCAGGGTCTGGATGGGCAACTCGAGGTAGTCCACCGGGCTGGCCGGAGAAGCAAAGTGAAGCACGCCGTCGATGTCATCGTCCAGGAAGAGAGGCGTCGACACATCGTGCTCGATGAGTCGAAAGCCGTCGAAGCCCTTCAGAAAGTCGGCGTTTTCGCGGGAGCCCGTGATGAAGTTGTCGACGCCGACGACCTCGTGTCCGTCTTCGAGAAACCGCTCCGCGAGATGCGAACCGAGGAACCCGGCCGCACCCGTGATGAGTACGCGCATCAGGACACGGCGTGCGCGTCCGCGCCGCCGGCTCCAGCCACCGGAATCGACCGTCGGCCGATGGACACGTACTCGAAGCCGTTGGCCGCCATGTCGGCGGGGTCGTACAGATTGCGTCCGTCCAAGATCAACGGTCGCGCCATCGCGTCGCGCATGCGGGGAAAATCCGGATTACGGTACGGCTGCCATTCGGTGTGGATCACCAGGGCGTCGGCGCCGTCGAGGGCGTCGTAGTTCCGATCCACATACTCGATACGATCCGCCAGATGGTGACGCGCTTCCTCCATGGCCACCGGATCGTGAGCCACGACTCTCGCTCCGCGCTCCAACAAGCCCTCGATGGTGACGAGGCTCGGTGCCTCACGCATGTCGTCTGTGTTCGGCTTGAAGGAGAGACCCCAGACGGCAATGGTCTTGCCCGTGAGGTCGTCTCCGAGGCGGGACACCAGGCGGCGCAGCAGCGTGCCCTTTTGTGCCTGATTCACGTCCTCCACCGACTGGAGGATCGACGCGTCGACCTCGTACTCGCGCATGGTACGGACCAGTGCCTTGACGTCCTTGGGGAAGCACGAGCCGCCGTAGCCCACCCCCGGGAAGAGAAAGCTCGGACCGATCCTCCGATCCGAGCCAACGCCTTTTCGCACAGCGTCGACGTCAGCGCCGGTCTCCTCACACAGGCGGGCAATGGAGTTCATGAAGGAGATGCGCGTGGCGAGCATGGCGTTGGCGGCGTACTTGGTGATCTCCGCCGCGGGCACGTCCATGAACATCACCGGGCTTCCCGTCCGCACGAAGGGCTCGTAGAGGTCGGCGAGCACTTCGCGCGCATACTCCGAGTCCACGCCGATGACGACCCGATCGGGCTTCATGAAGTCGTCGATGGCCGCGCCCTCCTTGAGGAACTCGGGGTTCGAGCAGACGTGGACGGGGTGATTCGTTTCCGCTTCGATGGCCTCCCGCACGCGGCGAGCGGTTCCCACCGGAACCGTGCTCTTGGTGATGACGACCTTCTCGCCCTCCATGGCCTGTCCGATGGTCTTCGCAACCGAAAGCACATGCTGGAGGTCTGCGGATCCGTCCTCGCCCGGAGGCGTTCCCACCGCGATGAAGATGATGTGGGAGGTTCGCACCGCGGCTGGCACGTCCGTGGTGAAGGTCAGCCGACCCGCCTCGAGATTCCGCTCAATGAGGGGTTCGAGGCCGGGCTCGTAGATGGGGATCTCCCCTTGATTGAGCCTAGCGATCTTGCCCTCGTCGATGTCGGCGCAAACAACGTCGTTGCCCGATTCGGCCAGGCAGGCGCCGGCAACGAGGCCGACGTATCCAGATCCAATGACTCCCACTTTCATGTATTCGCAGTCCCGGCTGAGTGCTTGGCTTTGTTTGGAAGGCGCCGTCGGGCGTAGCGGTTCATACCATCAACCGTCCGCGTCGACCGTCCGAACCCAGTCGACGAACGACCGGATGCCCTGTCGAAACTCTACTCCGGGATCGTATCCAAACAACCTTTTCGCTTTCGCGATGTCGGCGTAGGTGCGGTCGACGTCCCCGGGCTGCATGGGAAGCTGTCGGATATCGGGCTCCATGCCCAGAGTCTCTCCGATGATTCGGATCATGTCCGACAACGTCACCGTCTCGCTCTCCCCAAGATTCACCACCTCATAGGCGCCCTCGTTCTTGCGCGCCCACTCGTGTCCCTTCAGAACGCCATCGACGGTATCCGTGATGTAGGTGTAGTCCCTGGACGTGGACCCATCGCCAAACATCGGGATCTCGCGCCCCTCGAGGATCAGGCGCGTGAACTTGTGGATCGCCAGATCGGGCCTCTGCCGTGGGCCGTACACCGTGAAGAAACGGAGACAGAGTGCCGTCAGGCCATCGAGGTGGCTGGCCGTGTGACACAAGAGCTCGCCGCTCTTCTTCGTGGCCGCGTACGGTGAGATGGGGTGATCGACCGAGTCGGTTTCGGCGAAGGGTACTCTTTCGTTGTTGCCGTACACTGAACTGGACGAGGCGAATACGAAAGTGCGTATCCCCCTCTCCTTGGCCAGGGATACCAGCGCCGAAGTCCCCATGACGTTCACGCGCCAGTAGCGCTCGGGCTCGGCGATGGATGGTCGTACGCCGGCGAGAGCCGCGAGGTGAATGATGGACTCGACGGAATCAGCGAGCCCGTCCAACGACCCCTTATGGGCGATGTCGGCCTCAACCAACTCGAAGCCATCATAGGAGCGCGCCACCTCGAGATTCCGCTCCTTCACATCCCGACCGTAGAACGGATCGAAGTTGTCGAGCCCCACGACATCGTGGCCACTCTCGAGGAGTGCCTCGGTCACGTGGGACCCGATGAAGCCGGCAGCGCCGGTAACGAGTACGGACATGCGTGTCGCCAGAGTTGGAGAAAAAAGAGGGATCGTGTCAGTTCGACCCGCGGAGAGACTTCAACTCGAACAACTGATCCCGCAACAGCGCCGCCCGCTCGAAGTCGAGAGCCTCCGCCGCCTGCTCCATCTCCTGCTCGAGGATCTTCACGTATTCCTCCCGGTTGACCTCGTCCGCGTACGACTCGGGCGCCTCCGAGACGGTCGACGGAGCCTGGCGAGCGTCCGCGACGCGTGTGGAGAACTCGATTTCCTCGATGGTCTTCCTGATGGTCTCCGGCGTGATCCCGTATTCGACGTTGTGGGCGAGTTGGGCTTCCCGGCGCCGATTCGTTTCCTCGATGCAGCGCTCCATCGAAGCGGTGATCTTGTCGGCGTACATGACGGCCTTCCCTTCCACGTTGCGGGCCGCCCGCCCGACGGTCTGGATGAGGGAGCGCGCATCACGGAGGAAGCCCTCCTTGTCCGCATCCAGGATCGCCACAAGGGAGACCTCGGGGAGGTCGAGTCCCTCCCGGAGCAGGTTGATGCCCACGAGAACGTCGATCTTTCCGAGGCGGAGGGACCTCAGGATGGCCATCCGTTCGATGGTGTCGACCTCCGAGTGCATGTAGCGGACCCGGACGCCCACCGACTGGAGGTACTCGGAAAGGTCCTCGGCCATGCGCTTGGTGAGCGTCGTGACGAGGACGCGCTCGCCCTTCTTCTCCCGCTCCCGGATTTCGGCGAGGAGATCGTCCACCTGCCCCTTCACCGGGCGGACGATGATCTCCGGATCGATGAGCCCGGTGGGGCGGATGATCTGTTCCACCACCACCCCCCCCGCCTGGGAGACTTCCCAGTCGCCCGGCGTCGCGGAGACGAAGACGGCCTGCGGCACCACGCCGACCCACTCCTCGAACTTCAGGGGTCGGTTGTCCAGAGCGGAGGGGAGGCGGAAGCCGTGCTCGATGAGGACCTGTTTCCGGGACCGGTCACCGTTGTACATCCCGTTGATCTGGGGGATGGAGACGTGGGACTCGTCGACGACCGTGAGGAAGTCGGCCGGGAAGTAATCCAGGAGGCACGCCGGTCGCTCGCCGGGCCGCCGGCCGCTCGTGTACAGGGAGTAGTTCTCGATGCCCGGACACGTCCCGATCTCGAGCATCATCTCGATGTCGAAGTTGGTCCGTTGCTCCAGCCGCTGAGCCTCGAGCAGCATCCCGGCCGTCCGGAAGTTGGCCAGCTGGTCCTCCAACTCCTCCCGGATGGCCGGGATCATCTGCTCGATGGTCTTGCGGCGGGTCACATAGTGGCTGGCCGGATAGATGGCCGTCCTGTCCAGCGTCGTGATGACCTCGCCGGTGAGGGGATCGAAGCGACTGATGCGCTCAACTTCGTCTCCCCACAGCTCGACGCGGATGGCCTGTTCGTCGTACGCCGGAAAGATCTCGACGGTGTCGCCGCGCACGCGGAAGGTACCGCGCTCGAAGAGGTAGTCGTTACGCTTGTACTGGATGTCGACGAGGCCGCGGAGGATCTGCTTCCGAGGATGCTCCCCGCCGACATCGATGTGCAGCATCAGCCCTCGGTAGTCCGCCGGATTACCCAAGCCGAAGATGCACGACACCGATGCGACCACGATGACGTCTTCCCGCTCCATGAGCGACGAGGTGGCCCGGAGTCGTAGGCGTTCGATGTCCTCGTTGATGGAGGCGTCCTTCTCGATGTAGGTGTCCGTCGCGGCGACGTACGCTTCGGGCTGGTAGTAGTCGTAGTACGAGATGAAGTACTCGACCGCGTTGTGCGGGAAGAGCGACTTCAGCTCGCCGTAGAGCTGGGCCGCCAGCGTCTTGTTGTGGGACATGACCAGCGTAGGCCGCCCGTAGTTGGCGATGACGTGGGCGATGGAGAACGTCTTTCCCGTGCCCGTGGCCCCGAGGAGGACCTGAT
Organism: uncultured Gemmatimonadales bacterium; assembly: GCA_937983085.1. Taxonomy (GTDB): domain Bacteria; phylum Gemmatimonadota; class Gemmatimonadetes; order Longimicrobiales; family Gaopeijiaceae; genus UBA2589. The sequence goes on along the minus strand of CALJKZ010000318.1, from coordinate 5,588 downwards.
GAGTGTCACCGCGCTGCAAACCCTCGGTGAGTTCCCGGATGGCGCCCGGTTGATCGCCGGCAGGCTCGTGGGGAGATACGAGTTCGAAGTCGCTCATGAGCCCGGTCGCCAGCGAGCGGACGCCGACAGGTTGAGGTTCCAGAGGTGGGGCCCGAAGAACCACCGGTTGATCTGACGGGTCATGATCGCTCCTCCCCCGAACTCCATGTCTCCCCGGAAGAACGTCGTGTTCACGCCGAGGTCGAAGGAGACGTGGTGGGCGTCGAAGGTCTGATTGTTGGCCTCGGCCCACACCCAGAAGGCGTCGTTGTCGTGGACCTGGCGCTGCACGAACACGTCCGCCGAGCCCCACGGAGCGAACATCTCGAAGCCGAGATACTGGCTGTTCCCGCCAGGCCCGACCCACGCACCGAGGATCTGCCCCTTGTGGGTGTACCCCTGCGTTACGGCGCCATTCGTATAATAGGTGGGCCGGGGTCGGAGCTGGAAGGTCGTCGAGGCCTCCAGGTGCGTGAGCTCTGCCGTGAGCACGAACATCCGGCTCTCCGAGCGGGACGTGACCTTCTGCAGCCCCAGCGTATAGCCCTGGGAATGTTCCGGCTCCTGCAAGAAGTCCTCGAAGTCGAGGGCGTGGTCGGTGCGAGCCCACTCGAGGTACACCTCCGCTCCGCTTTCCGCGAACACCCAGCGGGCGAACAGGGAGAGGATCTGGTCGCGGCTATCCGTCCCGTCCGGTTGCTCCTCCGAAATCTGGCCGACCTTCACGAAGCCTTGGGCGATGAGGAAGTACTCGCTGACGGGGAGGCCTCCGTCCGGCACGTAGGTCTGGAAGACGCGAGTCCCGCCAACGGTCAGCCCCTCCAACCAGTCCGGAGAGTAGGCGAGGGCGATCCCCGTGATGAAACGGTCGGACGGCGCGGCGGGGTCGAAGTAGTCGGACTGCCCGAGGCCGCCCCAGATCCACCGCCCTTCGAGCGCCCCGATCCCGATGTCGACAGGACGATTCGTCTGGAGCGACGCATGGAGGAATCCTGGGGCATTGTTGCTCATGACGATGGCGTTGCGGATGCCGGGGCCCCACCAAAGGCTCTCGTTTCCTAGGCTCACGCGTCCGGCCTTCCAGTCCAAAGACACCCGTGAACCGCCCGGATCGGAGGTCCAGTAGGGGTCGGATCCGAATCGTTGGGGCCAGTCAATGAGTCGCCACGGGTAGGCGGACGGGGGCTGACTCTCGGGGCGCACGGGCGCCAGCTCGTACGCCCGGTTCTGATTGAACAGGACGGTGGGGTTGGCAACGACCGTGACGGCGGACCACTCGAGGACGGCGCGAGCATCGAAGACGCTCGTGAGGCCCCGACCCGCCCACACGGGTCCGTCGTTCCATCCGCGCGGAACCGCCGAGTTCACGACACCGCGAACGCCGACATCGAGGGAGGTCAGGGGTCCCGCGTCATCGCCCGGCACAGGGCGCGTCGGCGCGATGAACCTGTCACTCCAGGGGTGCGCCGCCCCCCCCGCCCACCGCGGCCCATGCTGCGGGGGCGCCACCGTGAAGGACGACCCCACATCCGCGCCGACGAGGGTCAGTGCGCGGAGGTATCTCGAAGCCGGCGAGCCCGTCCAGGCCTCCTGGCCTCCGACATGATCGGCCCCTGAACCGACCAGCAGGACTACCACGACGAGCCGAAGAGACCACGAAAAGAAAGGCATCACGATGTTGCACCCGACGGCTCATGGCGAGTTCCCGCCACGCCCCGCACCGGGAGCCGCTACTGCTTCACCTGGATCCCGTCGGTCCCTTCGAGAGGGTGGGCGAGGCGACTCAGAGCCTCGACGACGGCGGGGGCGACGAGTTGCGCAATGAGCCGGATGTCGGTGAACAGACGGTTCCCGGAGGACCGCCGGTACAGGGAGAAACGACCGACCCGCCCGCCCGGGAGCTTGAGAGGAATCCGGATCTCGTATTCCTCCTCCGACTTCAGCGGCCGTTCGAACCGGATGTCGACCAGGTATCCGTCCCCCTCGACCCGGACGCTGTCATGGGGGGCGAGGGCGGCACCGTGGACACTGTCGACCCAGATCTCCAAGGCGGAGAACTCACTGGTGGCGAAGGCTCGTAGCAGGGCGTCGACCATCGCGCTCCCATCGCGCGCCGACGACAGCGTCCGTGCCACGCCGTGCATCCGGACGTTGTGGGAGATGACGGCCCGCTGCTGGAGCCCACGTCCGACGACCTTCGAAAGCTCCCTCAGTTCCGGCACGTTGAGGCGTTGCACGCCGAGGATGAGAACGGCGGCTGCTACCACGAAGACCGGAATGACGGTGTTCCGTCCTGGCGCGGCGAGGAGCATCGAGAGAGACGCGCAGCCCGCGCATGCGACGTACAAAAAGATCGCCACCGCTCGGGGAGAGAGGCCCAGGTCACGGAGCCGGTGATGGATGTGACCGCGGTCGGGCTGGAAGATGGGCTCGTGGCGGAGATAGCGTCGAACGATGGCGATGGTCGTGTCCAGGAGCGGAATCCCGAACGCGATCACCGGAATCGTCACCGCCAACAAGGTCGACGACTTCTGGGTGGTGATGACACCCAGCGTGGCCAGGGTGAAGCCGAGGAAGAGGCTTCCGCTGTCCCCCATGAAGATGGAGGCCGGGGGGAAGTTGAAGAAGAGGAAGCCCAGGCACGCACCCACGAGAATCGTGGCCATCAGGGCCCCGAGGGGATCCCCGTGAAGCGCGAAGATGATGCCCATGGAGATGGACGCGAACATGGCGGCGCCACCCGCGACCCCGTCACTCCCGTCGATGAGGTTGAACGCATTCGTCGTCCCGACGATCCAGATCACGGTCACGACGAAGCCCGCGAAGGCAGTCAGCTGGCTGAACCAGACGTCGCCGAAGCCGATGCCGAGGATCTTGATGCCCCCGAAGTAGGCCAACGACGCGACGGCTATCTGCAGCCCGAACTTGGCCGAGGCGGGAATGTGACGAATGTCGTCCCACAGCCCTACGCCGAAAATCAGAACGCCCCCGACCAGCATCATGAGGATCTCGGGTCGGGTGGCCACATCAGGAAGCGCCAGCCGACTCCACACCAGAAAGGACACGACGGTGGCGAACGCCACGGCGATGCCGCCGACGTTGGGCGTCGGACTACTGTGGATGCGCCGCTGGTCGTCGGGGTGGTCGACGTAGCCCCTCTGGACGGCCCAGCGCCGAACGAGGAAGGTCCCGAGAAGCGAGAGAATGAGCGCGCTCAGGAACGCGCCGGTCATGAGTAGCGGAAGCTCTACAGGAGACAAGGCGTTGTGCCTTTGATTTCCGGGAAGGTGGCTCTGGGGGCGCCGGACGGTGAAAGGTGCAGTAGGATACGAGCAAGATCAAGAAAGTGTGACGACCGGGTCACACCCAGCCCAGGTCGTCTTCGTCGAAGTGCTCGCGACGCTCGACGTCCAGGACCCCTTTCACCCGTCCGATGGAGCGACGGACCTTCTCGAGATGGGCCAGGTCCCGCACCTCCACCACGAACTCGCCGTGCATCCCCCCCTCCGTCGTCCTCATGTCGGCGTGGGAGATGTCCGTGCCCGTGTCCGTGATGGCTTTGGCCACGTCCGACAGGAGTCCCCGACGATCCGTCCCCCTCATGAACAGCTTCACGAAGAAGCGATCTCCCTTCTCCGCCGCCCACTCGATCTCGATGCGCCGCTCGGGATCTCTGGAGAGGGCCAGGACGTTGGGACAGTCCTTGCGATGGATGGAGACGCCGCAACCCCGGGTGACGTAACCTATGACCGGATCTCCGGGCACTGGGTAACAGCACCACGCCTAGCGCACCATCAGGCTGTCCATCCCCTGGATCCGGACACCCCGTCCGGAGATCCGCAGCCGCTGTACCAGTCTCGAGAGCGCTGACGGCTCGCGCTTCGCGACTTCGGCCGGATCATGGTCCGGGTGGAACTGCTTGATGACCGCGGTGGGGCCGATATCCCCCCGCCCCAGGGCGGCATAGACCTGCTCGAACTCCCTGTATCCCAGGGCTACAGCTGCCTCTAGGAGCTCGTGCGGGTCCGAGGGGAGGCTGAGCTTGGCTTTCTTCAACTCGCGGTCGAGGAGGTCCGTCCCCAATTTGAGCGCCGAGTCGAACTCCTCCCGTCGAATCCACTGCCGGATGCTCTGACGGGCACGGGACGTCTTCACGAACGCCAGCCAATCCCGATTGGGGCGTTGCTTCGGATTCGTGAGGATCTCGACCGCGTCCCCGTTCCTCAGTTCTCGCGAGAGGGGCGCGATCCGTCCATTGACCTTCGCGCCTGCACAGTGGTGCCCGACCTCCGTGTGCACCGAATAGGCAAAGTCGATGGGGGTGGCACCCACGGGCAGCGCCTTCACGTCGCCGTCGGGGGTGAACACGAAGATCTCTCCGCGGAAGAGATCCATCCGGAGGAATTCCATGAACTCCTCCGGCTCGGCCGTATCCTGCTGCCATTCCAGGACCTGACGGAACCAGGTGAGCGCCTCGTCCGCCTCGTTGCCGCCGTCCGAGCCGTCCTCCTTGTACCGCCAATGCGCCGCGATGCCGTACTCGGCAGTCCGGTGCATTTCCTCGGTCCGGATCTGGATCTCGTAGCGCCGCCCCCCGGGCCCGAAGACCGTAGTGTGGAGTGAGCGGTACATGTTGGATTTCGGCGTAGCCACGTAGTCGTGGAAGCGCTCGGGGATGGGGGTCCACTTGGAGTGGATCACACCCAGGGCGGCGTAGCAGTCCTCCAGGGTTTCGGTGAGAACTCTCATGGCCATGAGGTCGTAGATCTCGTCGTACGGGCGACCCTGGGTCTCGATCTTCCGATGGATGGACCACAGGTGCTTGGGTCGTCCGCTGACCTGCGCCTTTACACCCGCCTTGGCGAGCGCCTCCTCCAGCGGCCGCTGCATTTCGAGGATCTCGCGTTCGCGCTCCTTTCGCCTCTGCCGGACCTTCTTGCGAAGGGCGTCGTGCTCGGCGGGCTCGAGGAACTTGAACGCCAGGTCCTCGAGTTCCCAGCGGATCGCCGCCATCCCCAGTCGGTGCGCCAGCGGAGCGTAGATCTCCCTCGTTTCCAGGGCGATCCGACGGCGCTTGTGGTCGGGCAGGTGCTCGAGAGTCCGCATGTTGTGCAAACGGTCCGCCAACTTGACCAGGATCACCCTCGCATCGCTGGCCATGGAGAGCAGCATCTTCCGGTAGTTCTCGACCTGCTGCTCGGTGGCGGACCGGAAGCGGACCTTCCCCAGCTTCGTGACCCCGTCGACGATGGCGGCGACGTTGCTCCCGAACTGCTCCTCCACGTCGCGAAGACTTACCGCAGTGTCTTCGATGGTGTCGTGAATCAGCGCGGCCACGACGGTATCGGTGTCGAGGCGCAGCTGGGCAATGATCGTCGCCACCTCGATGGTATGGGACACGTAGTCGTCCCCGCTGGCCCGGGTCTGGCCCGCATGGGCGTCGACAGCCAAGTCATGAGCTCGGCGGATGGCATCGACGTCCAGACGGTCGGCATACCCTTCCAGCGCACGCGCCAGGGGGCGCGGCAGGCCATGGATGGTGTTGGGGG
>CALJKZ010000317.1 GCA_937983085.1 uncultured Gemmatimonadales bacterium | reverse complement strand
CACGCCGTGGCCGCGGGCATCGCCATGGTGCTCCTCCTCCCGGCCTGGGAGTGGGCGCGACGCCGGCTGACGGTGCCGCGCCTCGGAGTCGCCCGCACCGCCCCCGCCGCCCTTCGTCGCCGACTCGTCCCGATGATCGCCGTCTGCTGCGTCCTCCTGGGGCTCGGCGTGATACTCGCCGCAACACGCGGCAGCGGGCCCCGCGCGCTCGAGGACTTCTTCGCCCGCTCGCCGCACCTGCTGCTGGGTCTCCCGCTCTTCGTCCTCCTCGGAGGCCTCGCCGCGACTCTCGGCGTGCCGAGGTTGCTCGGCTACGCGATCGTCGTCCTGGCGCTCTTCGCGGGTGGCGAGCCGGTCGGGCTGGCCTTCCCTCTGAGCCAGGCGGCCGCCGGAGTCGTGGTGGCCGTCGCCGGGCTGCTCGTTCTGCGACGTTTCCTGCGGACCCACCCGGTGATCGACGCCGACTACGTCGCCTAGCCCGCCGGCATGCCCGGACCCCACGCCACCACCTCCGCGATCGTCGACGTCGACCGTCTCGTCCACGAGCCGGCCCGACTCACCCTGTTGAGCCACCTCTACACGCTCGAGGCGGCCGACTTCGTCTACCTCCTGCGCCACACCGGCCTCACGCAGGGCAACCTCTCGTCCCATCTGAGCCGCCTGGAAGCGGCGGGGTACGTGGACCTGACGAAGGGCTTCGCCGGAAAGCGCCCCCGCACCATGGTCGCCCTGACGCCGAAGGGCAGGGAGGCGTTCGAAGGGTATCTCCGGACGATGCGGGAGGCTCTGGGAACGATCGGCTCGCGTACGTAGGCCCGTCCCGTCCCGAGAGCGACCGTCCTTCTTGTCATCCCTAGCGAGCGCAGCGAGTCGAGGGATCTCGGCCTCGAACGCTGGTAAGATCCCGCGGTTCCAACGCTCGCCATCGTCCGACAGGCGCTCGCACGGAGGGACAGGGTCCTCCTCCGAGCCTCGCCGATCGGATGCTTCTGAGAGAAGCGCTTCGCGCGATCTCTTGCAGGTAGATACCGACTCGCTCGGAACAACCCACAACAGGAGGGCACGATGAACACCACTCTCGCCAAGTACCCGTTGGCATGCTGCCTGGTCGCGGTCTGTCTGCCGTCGCAGACGGTCGCGCAGGTCGTCTCACCTCACGGCCCATGCATCACGCACATCGAGCTCGTCGATATCGACGAGCTCGACGATGGCACGACCTCTACAGGGGCGGATCGGGTCGGAGCCTGGGGTGTCGACCACGCGGACGATGCCGCTTCGGGGATGGCGTTGATCGCCCACACCGACGTTTCGAAGGGACGGTGCCTGATCGACCTCGTCTTGGTGCCGTCGAACGGCGACACGCGCCCGCCAGGTCCCGGGGGCTATGAGTTCTTCGGCGCGTGGAACGTCGATAGTTGGGGTGCGGTCGGAACCGCCAAAGGAGACCCGAACGACAATGCCGGTATGGCTGCGTTGTACGGAAAGCGGCTGGCAGGTTCGCACGTGGGCGCGGTGATCACCGGGCTGACGCTCAATGCCACGAACGACCGGTCTCCCTCTACCCCGGAGGGATACGGATACGTCGGCATGTGGGACGTCACCAACAAGATCGGCTCGATCGGGAGCGATGGGTCCAAGGGAACCTGGATGATGACGCTCGGAGTCAAGTACGGCTGCCAGTTCGAATTGCAATCGGGATGGATCGACTGCGGCGTGGACGAAACGCGCGGTCTGGCCGTGGTCGGGTCTTCCAAGACCACCCCGGAAGGCACGTATGGCATCAGAAGAGCGATCACATCGGTCCTCGAGGTCATGGGAGACACGTATCCTCCCGAACTGATGCGCGGCTACACGCTCTACGTGACCAATGGCGAAACCAGCGATGAACTGGACAAGCTGTGGGTGATCAACAACATGCACGTGGATGTGCTGAAGGTCGATCCGACCGAACTCGAATCCCTGGAGCGAGACAAGCTGCGCGGCGGCGCGCGTCGGGATCTTGCGTGGGCTTCCCAGGGCATGACGTGTCAGACCGGCAACATCGGTTACAACCTCACCGCCAAGAAACGCAACACTACGCTGCTCGCTGCGAACAAGGCCAAGATCGCCGGACTAGGGGGCGACACCGAGACGACTTTGACCACCCTGCAGACGGCGCTGGAAGCCGACTCCGGAGACGCAGACAAGATCAAGCAGTACAACGACCTCGTTGCAACGTCCAATGCGGCGCGCGGGGATGGCAAGGCCATGGAGGCCCTGCTGCCCATCGACACGAGGTACCGCGGTTGCGACCACGCGGTGCACGAATCAGCCCACGGCATCGCTCTGCGCGCGGGGAACTCCCCGGACCATGACAGCCGCTACCAAGGCGCGGTAGAACCGTTCGCCGGCGACGTACAGAAGTACTTCGGTGCCGCCCACGGTGCCCCAGCAGCGCTGCCCCCGGCGGGGCCGCGGCGCGAGACGATGGCCGCCCTCTTCACCAAGCAGATCACCCTTCCCTGTGGCGACCTGGAGAAAGCGGACTAGCCTGGACTATTCACAACGTTCGTCGCCGAGGCCGCTGCGATCCCAGTCGCCCGCCGCCGACGCCGGGGG
>CALJKZ010000316.1 GCA_937983085.1 uncultured Gemmatimonadales bacterium | reverse complement strand
GGGCCCCCCCCGGGGTACGCTGTCCACCATGGCCTCCACGGGCGGGGGGGCCGCGCCGGACGCGGGCGGCTGCACACGGGCCGACCGGGGGGGGGGGCTTCGGCGAAGGGGTATCTCGGTGACCACGCCCCTCGCGTCGCGATCCTGGCCAATCGCATCGGCATCGAGATGGGGCTGCCTTCGGCCGCGTGCTCGGAGCTCGTCTTCGCGTCGACGCTGGCCGACATGGGCATGGTGGGACTCGCCGAGGACGCCTGGGAGAACCCCAAACCCGAGTTGAGCGACGACGCCCGCGCCCGGGTCCGCCAGCACCCCCAGCGGTCCGAGGACCGCGTTCGGGAGATCCCCCACCTGGAGGAGCTGGCTCCCCTGGTGCGGGCGCACCACGAGTGGTGGAATGGGGAGGGCTATCCCGACGGCGTGTCGGGCGACGCGATCCCCCTGGCCGCCCAGATCCTGCGCCTCGCCGACACCGTGACGGCGCTTGCGGCGCGCCGCCCGCACCGGGGTGCGCTATCCGCCGACGCCATCGAAGCGTACGTCCGTGAGCAGGCGGGACGGGAGTTCGGGCCGGACGTGGCCGGCGCGTGGCTTTCCCTCCACGGAGACGGGCGCCTTCCGGCCTTCGACCAGGCCGACTACCGCGACCTCGTCATGGGGGCGGCGGAGCGGATCCTTCCGCCCGAAGTGGCGGCGCCATCGTCCAACCAGCTCCTCACCATCATCGCCAACCTGGTGGACGCCAAGGACCCCTACACGGCGGGGCACTCCCGCCGGGTGGCGCTCCTGGCGCTGGCCGTGGCCGACCAGCTCTCGGTGGAGGGCTCCCTCAAGTCGACCCTCTGGTCGGCAGGCTACCTCCATGACCTGGGGAAGGTGGCCGTGCCCCTCCGGGTCCTCGCCTAGGACGGAAGCCTCACCGATGATGAGTTCCGCTACATGCGGGCCCATGCGGGAGACGGAGCCGACATCCTCGGGACCATCCCGGCGCTGCGGCACCTCACCGCCGGGGTGCGCCACCACCATGAACGGTGGGACGGGCGGGGGTATCCGGATGGCCTTGGCGGAGACGACATCCCCCTCGAGGCCCAGATCATGGCGGTGTGTGACACGTACGACGCCATGACGTCGACGCGGGCGTATCGGAGCTCCTTGCCGTCGGACTACGCGCTTCAGGAGATCCAGCGCGTGAGCGGGACACAGTTCAGCCCCACGGTGGCCGAGGCCTTCCTCGCCATCCCCGAGGACATCTTCGCCGGACTCCACGATTCCCGGCCGGAGGCCTTCAAGGAGATCCCCGAACGGGTCACCACCCTCCGTCTCATCGACCCCCGATGGTTCACGTCGGGGGGTCCTCCGGAGGACGAAGGGCAGGACCCCGAGCCGGGCGGGCGGAACGCCTGAGGAATCCCGCCGTATAGCCGGTTCCGCCGAGCCGGACCCTCTGCCATCTTTCGACGCCCCCTCGCCGCCGCCGGACCCGTCGTTCGACGCGTCCCGTGCCGTGCGTGGCCGCCTCGACCGAGATCTCTGGAGCCGATGTGAGTCAGGAGCTTGCCCCGCGCCTCGATCCCCGCGCCATCGAGCCCGCCCGCTACCGGGCGTGGAACGACGGCGGGCACTTCCACGTGCCGGCGTCCGCGGTGCTGGACGAGGGAAGGGAGCCGTACGTCATCGTGATCCCGCCGCCCAACGTCACGGCGGCGCTCCACATGGGCCACGGGCTGAACAACACCGTCCAGGACGTCCTCATCCGGTGGCGGAGGATGCAGGGCCGCGCCGCCCTATGGGTGCCCGGCACCGACCACGCCGGCATCGCCACGCAGAACGTGGTGGAGCGGCAGCTGGCCGACGAGGGCCTGCATCGCGACGACCTCGGGCGCGAGGCGTTCGTGGAGCGGGTGTGGAGCTTCGTGGACGAGACCGGCCAGACGATTCTCGACCAGCTGAAGGCCATCGGGTGCTCGTGCGATTGGGAGCGCACGCGCTTCACCCTGGACGACGACCTCCAGCGCGCGGTGCGCGAAGTCTTCGTGTCCTTGTACGAGAAGGGTCGGATCTATCGGGGGGAGTACATCATCAACTGGTGTCCCCGATGCCTCACCGCCCTCTCCAACGAGGAAGCGGAGGGCGAGGAGACCCAGGGTAGCCTCTGGCACCTGCGCTACCCGCTGTCCGAGGGCTTCGAGGAGGCCGCCCGCGAGGCGGCGGACGCCGGCGCCGAGGCCATCGGGCAGCTCGACGACGGGCGCTGGTACCTCACCGTCTCCACCACCCGGCCCGAGACCATGCTCGGCGATACCGGAGTGGCCGTCTACCCCGGCGACGAGCGCTACATGTCGCTGGTTGGCGCCCAGGTGGACCTCCCCCTCACGGGTCGCACCATCTCGGTGGTGGCCGACCGGTACGTGGACCCCGAGTTCGGCTCGGGGATGGTCAAGGTGACGCCGGCCCACGACAAGAACGACTTCGAGATCGCCGGACGCACCAACCTGGAGATCATCGACGTCATGACCGACGACGCCCGCATGGCCGACACCGTGCCCGAGGCGTTCCGCGGACTCGATCGCCTCGACGCCCGCAAGGCCGTGTTGAAGGCGTTCGAGGAGCTCGGGCTCATGGCGGGGCGCGAGGACTACACGCGCTCCGTGCCCCACTGCTACCGGTGCGACACGGTGGTGGAGCCACGGCTCTCGGAGCAGTGGTTCGTGAGCATGAAGCCGCTGGCCGAGCCGGCGTTGAAGGCGTCGCAGGACGGGACCGTGACGTTCACGCCGCCCCATTGGCAGAAGGTCTACGAGCACTGGATGGAGAACATCCAGGACTGGTGCATCTCCCGTCA
>CALJKZ010000315.1 GCA_937983085.1 uncultured Gemmatimonadales bacterium | reverse complement strand
TGGGGCATCAGCCACATCTACGCCGAGACCGAGTACGACCTCTTCTTCGCCCAGGGATGGAACGCCGCGCGTGATCGACTCTTCCAGTTGGAGCTATGGCGGCGTCAGGCCACCGGCACGGTGGCGGAGATCCTGGGGCAGCGGGAGCTGGAGCGTGACATCGGGACGCGCCTCTTCAAGTTCCGCCGGGACCTGGACCAGGAACTCAGCCACTACCACGACAACGGCATCGAGATCATCAATGCCTACGTGGACGGGATCAACGCCTACGTGGCGCAGACCGAGGCGGACCCGGACCTCCTGACGCCCGAGTTCGAGCTGCTGGGCATCACGCCCGGTATGTGGACGCCGGAGGTCGTGATTTCACGGCATCAGGGATTGCTGGGCAACATCGGTGCAGAGCTCTCCACGGGACGCCGGGTCGCGGCCATCGGAGCGGAGACGGTGAAGGCGCTGTCGAGCTTCGGTCCCGGCGACCCGGAGCTGGAGCTCGATCCCGCCATCGACGGTCGTGCCCTTTCCGAGGACATTCTCGGCATCTACGACGCGTTCCGCGGCCGGGTGCAGTTCCGGCCCGAGGACATCGTCGATGCCAACCGGAGGGCCGATGACGATGCCTTCGCCATGCTCGAGGCGGCGGCCGCCGAGGCCTCGCGTGTGGTGGCCTACGACGTGGAGCAGGACATCGGCTCCAACAACTGGGTGGTCGACGGGAGCCGGTCGGAGAGCGGGTATCCCATGATGGCCAACGACCCGCACCGCGCTCAGGGCGCACCGTCGCTGCGGTATTGGGTCCACCTCGTCGGTCCCGGCTGGAACGTTATCGGGGGCGGGGAGCCGAGCCTTCCCGGGGTCTCCATCGGGCACAACGAGTACGGCGCCTGGGGGCTCACGGTGTTCAGCACCGACGGTGAGGACCTGTACGTCTACGAGACCAACCCGTCGAACCCCGACGAGTACCGTTACCGGGGTGAGTGGGAGACCATGACGGTCATCACCGAGGAGATTCCGGTGAAGGGCCGCAGTCCCCACACCGCGGAATTGAAGTACACGCGCCACGGTCCGGTCGTCTTCGAGGATCGGGACCGGAATCTGGCGTACGCGGTCCGGGCGGCCTGGATGGAGATCGGTGGAGCCCCCTACCTCGCGTCCCTCCGGATGGACCAGGCGAAGACCTGGGAGGAGTTCCGGGAGGCGTGCAACTACTCAAACATCCCCGGCGAGAACATGGTCTGGGCCGGCCGCGACGGGACCATCGGGTGGCAGTCGGTGGGTATCGCGCCCATCCGCCGGAACTGGAGCGGGCTGGTGCCCGTGCCCGGCGACGGTCGGTACGAGTGGGACGGCTATCTGCCCATCATCGCCAAGCCCTATGTGGTGAATCCTCCCGAGGGCTACTTCGCCACGGCGAACAACGATCTCATCCCCCGTGACTACGAGTACATGGACGCGGTGGGCTTCAGCTGGTCCGACCCGTACCGGTGGCTTCGCATCGTGGAGGTGCTGGGCAACGGTACCCGATTCTCCATGGCCGACATGATGCGGCTGCAGACCGACGAGCTGTCCATCCCCGCTCGACAGCTCGTCCCCATGCTGGAAGAGCTCTCGGCGTCGGGCCGCACGGAGGAGGCCCGGCGGATGCTCCTCGACTGGGACTTCGTCATGGACAAGCGGGCGGTGGAGGCGGCCATCTACGACCAGTGGGAGTCGGAGCTCCGGCGGACGTTCCGTGACGCGCTCGTTCCCACCGGCGCCGACATGAACCTGTCGCTGAGCAAGGTCATCGAGGTGGTAATGATCCCGCCCGGCGCCCTCGGCGACGACCCCATGCGAGCCCGCGACGGCTTGCTCGTCGACGCCCTCGACGATGCCGTGCAGGCCCTCGAGGCCAAGCTCGGTCGGGACATGTCGGGCTGGCAGTACGGACAGCCGGACAACCACCACGCCACCCTCCGGCACCCCCTGGGCAACGCCGTGGATGCCGCGACCCGGGATCGATTCGAGGTGGGCCCGGCTCCGCGTGGCGGATACGGCTCGACGGTCAACCAGACGGGCAATGGCGACAACCAGACGTCGGGGGCGTCGTTCCGCATCATCGTCGATACCAGCGACTGGGATCGGTCGGTGGGCATGAACACGCCGGGGCAGAGTGGCGACGTACGCTCGCCCTTCTACGAGAACCTCTTCGACTTCTGGGCCGACGACGGCTTCCATCCCGTCTTCTACACACGGGAGAAGGTGGAGGAGGTGACGGCCCAGCGGATCGAGTTGAGACCGGGGCGGTGACCGAGGAGGGTGCCCGCAGGATCCGCTATTCCGTGGCCATGAGCCTCGACGGCTTCATCGCGGATCGTGACGGCGGGTACGACTGGATCGTCGAGGAGAAGGGCATCGACTTCCAGGCATACGTGGAGAAGATCGACACCCTCGTCATGGGCCGCGGGACCTACGAGATCCTTCGCGACGGCCCTACGGGTTTGTCGGCCTGGGGCGCGTTCGCCCTCTACGTGGTCTCCACGACGCTCGATCCGACCGATGCCGAGGGGGTCACCGTCATCCGCGAGGACGTGGTCGAGCGCGTCCGCCGCCTGAAGGAGTCGCCGGGCCACGAGGAGACGACCGGGAAGGTGCGTGGTTCGTCCACACTTCCGCCGAAGGACATCTGGCTCTTCGGCGGGGGCGTGCTCTTCCGGAGCCTCCTCGAGGCTGGTCTGGTGGACCGCGTGGAGGTGGGCGTCGTGCCGGTGCTCCTCGGTGAGGGGATTCCCCTCCTCCCGGGATTGGGTACGGACCCGGTGTCCCTCGCGCTCCACAGCGTCGAGCGCTTCGAGTCGGGTATCGTGCTTCTCAAGTACGACGTTCGCTGACCCACCCTCGGCAGAGCCGTCAGCCGGTCATTCGCTCCCCAACACGGTCACGGGGTCCACGCGGCTCGCGCGCCATGCGGGGATCGACGCCGCCAGCAGGCCGACGACCGACATGATCCCCAGGACGGCGGCGAAGGTGGCGGGGTCGTCGGGCTCCACGCCGTAAAGCAGGCTTCCCAGGTAGCTCGTCGTGGAGGCCGCGCCGATGGCGCCCAGGACGAGGCCGACGGCCATGGGTACGGCGCTCCGTGACACGGCGGTGGCCACGACGTCCAATCGTGACGACCCGAGGGCCAGGCGAACGCCGAACTCGGCCCGTCGTCGGCTGCTCACGTACGCCGTGACTCCGAAGACGCCCACGGCGCACAACGAAAGGGCGAGGCCTCCGAACGCCGTGAGCAGCC
>CALJKZ010000314.1 GCA_937983085.1 uncultured Gemmatimonadales bacterium | reverse complement strand
TCGTACCCTGAGCCGACAGGGGCCGATGTGACGGGGTCCCCGGCTGACATGACAACCAGCCCGTGTGGATGCGCGGCGGCCTCTCGAGCGGACCACGCTCGGTGGAACCGCTCGGCCCTCGAGCAGCGGAGGTGTCATGTCGAATCAGACCCGACTCTTCATTCTGGTCTTTCTCGCCTTCCTCCCGGCGGTCGCGCTTTTCATCCACGCCGACCGGTCGCTCAACGAAGCGGCCATCGAGAGCCACGAAGACGAGATGATGCGGCTCGCCTCCCGCGCCGGCCGCGACTACCGCCAGATTCTCCAGGACACCGAGTCGCTCCTGGGCGCTCTGTCCGAGATGACCGACTTCCGCGAACCGCGGAGCGCGCAGTGCAACCAAGCGCTGGCGGCCATCATGGGATACATGCACCACTACACCGCCATCCAGCTCATCGAGCCCGACGGCTTCGTCACGTGCGGCTCCCTCGCCATCGACGAGAGTCTCTTCGTGGGCGACCGGTACTACCACCGGGCCGCCATGGCCAGCGGGGAGTTCACCGTGGGCGAGTTCGTCGTCGGTCGACTCACCTCCAAGCCCATCGTCGGGCTGGCCCATCCCGTGAGGGTGGACGACGAGACCCGCGGAGTCCTCGCCGCTTATCTGGATCTGGACGAGTTGGCCAATCGGGTCTACAGCGCGGACGTACCGGAAGGCGTGACGCTCACGGTCATCGACCGGCATGGCCGCGTCATGATCCGGGTGCCCGCAGGTGTGAGCGCCATGGGCACCGACACCATCGGAGCCACCGTGCCCGAGACCTTCCCGTCACCCACGGGGGAGATCCAGGAGGCCTACATGGTGGACGGCATGGACCTGGACGGGGTCATGAAGCACTTCGCCGTCCAATCACTCGAAGCCGGTGGACAACGAGCGTCGGGGCACCTTCTTCTCGGCATGACCGAGGCGGCGATGGTGGCGACCACCGAGGTCGCCGGAACCCGACAGCTCCAGCTGCTCGCGGTGGGAGCCGTCTTCATGTTCGTGCTGGCGTGGATGTTCGGACACTACACCTTGCTACGGGACCGCCCGAAGGAGGAGTGAAGCGCGACACGGCCCCGCCGGAGCCGGTGGTCAGCCTTCCCTGCACCCCCGGATGCGCGCCGTGGCCAGGCTCCGCTGGTCGCGGGTGATGCCGATCTGGTCGCCGAAGTGCTGACCCTCGGCGCTGAAGCCGAGATCGGAAAGCGGCGATCCGTAGGTGGCCTCGATGGTCGCCCACACGGGACACGGGATCTCGGTCACCTCATCGGTCTGATCGAGGTACCCCGACCCGTCGAGATCGTACTGGGCCAGGAGCGAGCCCTGGACCAGCGTCGCCCAGCGCAGCGATCCCGGCTCGGCTGCCGATGCGGCCCGAGCGATCTGAGCGGCGGTCAGGCCGTCGAGGAAGGCGCGCAGCCCCTCGGAGATGACAGGGACGTCGCCATCGGCGAACTGTCCGTTCGCCTGCACGCAGTCACCGGACCGGGCCAGCATCTCCTGCCGTTGGGAGGGGCCCACGCCCAGGTGATCGCCGGGATATACGTCTCCCGCGAGGAAGCCCAGGCCGTACGGGTACTCCGGATGGGTGGCGGCCATGGCCTGCCATACGTCGCACGGAATGCTTCGGATCTCCACGGGGCGATCGATGAGCCCCGAGCGGTCGCGGTCGAAGCGCTGCTGGAGGATGTCGCGGACCTCGGCGGCCCACTGCGCCGACGTCGTTCCCAGACGACCGGCGCGTTGGAGGATGTCACCGGCGGCTTCCAGTCGTACGAATCGCTCCACCGACTCCGGAAGGACGCCAAGGGATGAGGGCTCGGCCACGTCCCTCGGATCGGTATCCGGTGGCACTTCGCCCCTCAGGCACGCGCTGGCCCGACGGTAGGCCGGGACGCGGACGTTCTCGGCGATGTCCAACACCGCATCACCCACGAACGGCTCGCCCGATTCGTCGAAGCCGTACTGCCGCAGGAAACCCGGAAAGCCCTCCTCCAACGCTTCCCACACGGCGCACGTCGGCGCATCGATCTCGACCGCCCGATCGATGGCACCGGAGCGGTCCAGGTCGTACGACCCGAGAAGGACGGTCTGCGCGGCCAGGAGGCGCATTCGTTCGGTGGGGAGTCGCGTCATCCCCTGGAGCGCCCGGTCAACGGTCACCACCCCCTGGCCCCGGGACTCGAGGGACAGGCCCGTACCGATGACGTTCTCACCGGGCACGTACCCCACCTCCTGGAGCATCTGGAGGACGGCCGAAACCGCCGAATCGGGGAGGAGATCCACCCGCTCGGTCTCGTTCATGGCGGGCCGGTTGTAGTCCCAGAGCTGGAAGGTGAAACCCACCGAGTCGCGCTGGAAGAGCAGGGCCACCGGGATGTCACGGTAGCTGCGCTCCACGGCCTGAACCACGTCGTAGAGTATGGCTCCTTCGGCCCGGTTCTCCGCCCCGGGTCCGGCCCCGATGAGGGAGGCGAGGGCGTCGCTGGACATGTTTCCCGAGTCCATGCGGTACTCCACCTCCGGCGTCCATCCGCTCATGATGGTCTGCACCGAATCCGGAATGAACTCCGGGATGACGAAGACCTCTACAGTGGGGTAGGCCACCATCACGTCGTCCGGGCCGAAGCCGTTCTGTGTGACGTCGATGACCTGCAGGCGCGTCGGCGGCTGCAGAGGCTCGATGAAGAGCTCGAAGAGCAGGTACTCGATGGTCGACGCATCCGCGACCTCCACCACGGGACGCGTCACCTGGGTGAAGTCCACCGCCTGCCGATCCTGTGCCGTCGACGGCGACGGCACGATCCCTGAGCAGACCAAGGCGACGAGGACGGGCCCGATCCTGCTCCGGGATCCGCGGTGCCTCACAGGTCAGCCCCGCAGCGCCCGGTAGGCGTCCCGGAACCGACGGGCTGCGTCGAAATCCCCGGCCCGCCGGTGCAACTCCATGAGAAGCCGGTAGAGCTCCAGCCGTTGATCGGTGGAGAGGGCCTCCTCCTCGGCGAGCGCGCGGTTGGCGCTCTCCAGGGCGGCCTCCACGTTGCCCTGTACGAGCCGAGCCACCTCGTAGTGAGCCACCGCCTGGCCGGACCAGGTGAGTTCGGTGGCCTGGGTGAAGTACTTGAGCGCCGTGCGGTTGTCCCGAGCGTCGGCACGGGCACTTCGCCCCATGTTCACGGTGAGTGTGCCGTAGTCGTCGAAGTACCGAGCGTACTCCGGATCGATGGGCGCTCCCGAGGCGTCCGTCGGCGTGCGCGCCACCAGGGCCTGGAGCCGTTCGGCCGCGGCGGCCTGGTTGCCGAGGTTGTAGTCCACGATGGCGAGGCGCCACTCGGTCTCGTCCATGGCACCCCGGCTGGAGAGGCGAGGCAGCAGGTCCGTGTAGCCGCGGCGGGCCCCCTCGAGGTCACCGCCCTGTTCCAGGGCGAGGAGCGAGTCGCGGGCGAAGGCGGTGGCGATGTTCCGGTTATCCCACTCCATCCACTCGAGCTCGCCCTGGACGTACAGGCTGTCCTCGGGCGACGGCGCGAAGTCGAGGGCTCGCGTGTACGCGGTGACGGCCCGGTCGGCGTCGAGCCGACGGACGTGGACATCCCCCTGAGCCTGGGCGTAGGCGTAGACCACGGCCGAGTCCAGGACCGGGTCGTCTTCCACGACGAGATCCCACGTATCGCGGTACACACGCTCGGCCTCGGCATAGTTCACCGCCGCCGCGTCCCAGTTCTCCACGTAGAAGTAGTTGTTGGCCAGCATGCCGAAGACGGAGTGCTGATCGGGCGTGAGGAGCGTGAGCTTCTCCAGCTCGTCGATGGCTCGATCGTACGCCTCGACCTGCCCCAGCCGACGCGCCTGAAGCCCGTAGACCTGAGCCAGCCACACTCGGTTGCGGGAATCGAAGGGGTTGAGCTGGAACGCCCGTTCCAGAGCCGTCTGAGCGCTGTCCAGCAGGATCTCGGTGCGGAGAGCCAGACTCTCGACGTCGAGATCTGACGTTCGGATGAGCTCGTCCAACTCCACCAGGGCGGCGCCACCCGCGGTGCCGGCGTCCCGGGCCGCGATGGAATCCTCCTCCGTCACCACCCGCCCGGAATCGAGGGCCGCGGCCATGGCCAGCCAAAGGGAGTCGGTGCGCTCCACCATGAGCTGACTCTCATCGCGTAGCGCCTCGGACTCGGCGGCCTGCGCGGGCTCGACGAAGGACGCGTCGGCGAGGGAATCGGCCTGAGCGGCAACGGTGGAATCCACGCCGGCAGGGACGATGGTGGGTCCCGCGGGAGCCGGCGTCGCCGCCGGAGGAGGTCCCGATCCACATGCGCCCAGCCCGAAGCCGAGCGCCGCCGCAAGGGCGATCCTACGAACTGCCAGCATCGTCGTTCACCGACTCCCACCAGGAGAGAAATACGTTGTAGAAGTCCTGGGCCCGCTCACTCGAAGCCGAAGCAGTCCGGGAGTCCACCGCAACGATACGACCATCGAGGCGCCTCACGGTTCCCTCGCGCAGGGACCGACTCTCTTCCTGGAAGCCCCGGTCGATCATGTAGATGGACCGATCGCCCTCCACCAGGACGATGTGGAGCTCGCGGAGGCTCTCGTTGAACATCAGGTAGAGATCCCAGGCGCGGCCATCCGCGGTGATGGGCACCGCCGACGTGAGGAAGGTGGGCTGGAAGTTCACGTGGGCCCGCACCCCCACCGGGAGGGGCGCTGCGTTCGCCCGCATCCAGGTCGCCAGCCGATCGGCGGCCGAGCCGTCGAAGCTCTCCGCGTCGAAATCGCCGATGACGACCTCGCTCTCGGTCGTCGCCTCCCTCCGCGTCGCCGTCACGGCCTCGATTCCCGCCGGCACGTCCAGGGCGCCTGCGTCCGACGGTGTGGTGTCGGCGACGGTGCCCGCCCGTTCGCTGATTCCCAGGCCCACACTCTCACCCTGGCTCACCCCCCGTCCGGGCCGCCGGGCGGCCGCCCCGGGGACGCCGAGTTCGGTGCCACCGCCGAAGAGCGCCTCGAACCGATCGTCCGGCACGTCCTCGGCGATGCCCGGCGTCGACACGTCCCCCTCGCCGGCGCGCTCGGATACGGGTGCCGTGGGATCCTCGGACGCGAAGAGACGCTCCAACTCGTCCATGGCGGCGCCCACCTCCTGCTCGAAGGATGTCACCTCGGCGGGCGGTTCGGGTTCGGGAGCCTCGATCTCCTCCGGTGTGACCGCCTCATCGGGAGGCGGTGGCGTCGCGTACCGCTCGAAGAGGAGCGGGTCCAACTCGCGGATGACGTCCCGACCGGACGCGAAGGCCGGAACCGCGAGCTCCTGCAATCCGACCCACATCCCCAGAAGGAGGGCCACGGTCATGAGGGTGGCGGCGGCCCGCGACCCCAGCGGCGACGGCTTGGGCTTCGGCTTGATCATGGCCACCCCTCCGAGCCACCGGGTTCCGGCGCGCCGGAACGCCCCACGACCTCGATGTCCATGCGCAGGCTCTTGGGCAGCCCGAGTCGGTCGCTCGCATCCATGACGTCCACCGTACGCTGGACAGCGGACGCCGGGTGGGGCTCGATGAGGACGACGGTCTCCAGCCCCGCCGCCCGGTGCGCCTCTCTGAGAATGCGCATGGCGTCTTCCAGCCCCGCGACCGACTCGACCCGAACGCGCTGGCCCTGACGCGTGGCCTGCGGGGTGTCGTCCTCCGGCGGGGTCTCGGACGCGTCGGCCTCCGGCGGGGTCTCGGACGCGTCGGAGAGGGGCTGATCGGACGGCCCCTCGGCCACAAGGAAGGCCCCGTCGGCCGCGATCTCCACCAGGATGAAGCCCTGGTCCTCGTCGGCCTCCGGCGCTTCCTCCTGCACCTCGGCCGTGCCCCCGAGTTCCACTCGCGACGAGGCTTCGATGTCACTGATCATGAGGAAGCCGAAGAGCACGATGAGGCCGATGTCGATGAAGCGGATGAGGAAGCCACGCGTCGCCATGCCTCAGCCCCCTCCCGCCATCCGGACCTCGAGGGCCTTAGGAAGGCCGAGCTGATCCGTCACGCGGGCCGCGTCGACCAGGTACCGCATGGGGGTATCGTGACTCGCACGAATGCGGACCGTCACCGGCCGGTCGGCCAGGCGCTCGCTTTCGGACGCCAGGAAGTCGAAGAGCTGCCTGGGGCCACGGAGGGCGAGGCGCTCCTCATCGACGAGGTAGGTGCCGTCAGGCCGGATCCCCACGAAGACGACGTCCTGGGTCTCCAGAGCCGGCGCGGGAATCTCCGTGCTTTCGGCGAGGTCGATCTCCGTGGCCCGGACGCTGGAAATGCTGATGAAGCCGAACAGAAGGATCAGCACCACATCCACGAACCGCACCACGAAGCCCGACTTCTGCATGTTCGATCAGGCCTCGGTGGCGAAAGCGACGAACTCCACGGTGCTCTTGGCGCCATCGAGGCTCGCGGCGACGACGTTTTGACCCGCCGTGCTGGAGACGATGAACGGCGTTGCCGCCAGCCCCGAAGCGTCGGTGGCCACACTCCGCTGGGCCTGACCCACACCCAGCTTGCCGTCTCCCTGCTTCACGGAGAACGCGATGGCGAGGCCGGAGACGGGGTTTCCGAACCGGTCGTGGACACGAACGCCCAGAGGTTGGGGGAGGCGCGAACCGGCGATGGCCGCCTGATTGTTGCCTTCCTTCTCGACCCGTTGCGGTTCCCCGGGCCGTACGGGCACCTGGAGCAACGTCGGTGAACCCGGCTGGTCCGGGAGGTTGGCCTCCAGGATGAAGGAGCCCACCCGCTCGGGCGCCCGGCAGACGAAGCCCACTCTACCCGAGGCGTCGGAGCTCTCGCGCAAGGCCCGCCCGCCCGACTCGAGGACGGCGTCTCCGCTGGCGATCTTCACGAAGACCGGGACGCCCGGCGCCGGGGCGTCGCTGCCGTTCCGCACGACCACGGCGAGTTCGATAGGATCGCCGGCGCGAGCGACGTGCCCCTTCCCCTCGAACTCCACGTACCGCCAGCCGGGACTCTGGGAGGGAGAGGGGCTACCGTTTCCACCCGGCGTCACGCGGCGCGGCGGCTCGGCCTCGGCGGGCGTCGCCTCCGGGCTCGGCGCCGGACCGGCGGCCGGCGCGACTCCAGCCGGCTGGGGAGCCAACTCCATGAGACGGAAGCGCAGCTCGTCGGACTTCGTGGAGACCCGCTCGAGCCTCTTGTTGAAGAAGGTCGACAGTTCCGTTGAGCTGAAGTTGAGGATGATGCTCACCACCAGGCCGAGAAGCGTGGTGATGAGGGCGATGCCCATGCCGCGGAGGATGACGTCCTGTTCGGCCGTACCCTGGAAGAACACGGTGAACATCCCCCACACCGTTCCCATGAGTCCCAACGCGCCCGCGGTATCGGACAGGAACTCCATGCGACGGCGGAAGACGTCGAACTGATCCTGTTGGAACTGGACGAAGTTGGTGATCTCGTCGTGAAGGAGGCCCTCGGCCGGACGCGTCTGGAAGACGTTGATCATCGTCGCCTGCAACGACGCCAGCATGCTCGCGTCCTGGCGGGACACCAGCTCCGCGATCTCGTCCAGGGACATGGCGTCGTATTCCACCGAGCGTAGTCCAGCCGACGCCCGGCGGTCCCGGAGCAGGTCGTACAGCTTGGCGAAGACCTGGACCAGACCGAAGGCCAGGACGAAGAAGATGGGCCAGCGAAGAGGGCCTGCCTGCTGCGTGAGGCTCCAAAAGTCGCCGACTGCGAAGCCGGTCTCCGTGCTCTGGAGAGGCGCCGCCAGCGACGAAATCAGCATCGAAACTCCACTCAACGATCAGGTCCTGGGCAGGGGGTTCGTCAGATCGGCCAGGATCTGCTGCAAGTCTGAAGCCGTCCTGGGGGGAACTTCGAAGATAAAAGGACCCGGGACGGCCCGACATGGACGGAATCCGACTCGGTTGCCGCATCGTGGCGGCCGAGCCACTTTCCGCGCTCTCCCCACCGGCTCCCCGCGGAGCACCGTGCGTCCCCACCGAGGTCGAAGATGAAGATGATCCGTGCCCTTTCCGCCACCGCGCTCCTCGCGGTGATGACGACGCCCCTCGCCGCTCAGGAGGTTCCCTGGAGCCCCTTGAACCGAGGCAGCGACAACATCGAAGTACTCGGGCACCTGCCCCTCGGACCACGTCTTTCGGTGGCCGACATGGACGTCGAACAGGAGCTGAACCGGCCCTTCGCGTACGTGGCCCGGATGGTCTACGGCTTCGATGGGCCCAAGGGCACCGACATCATCAGCATCGCGGACCCGGAGAACCCCGAGCTCCTCTACGAATGGCGCATCGAGAACCAGGACCTCCATCAGCGGACCGGAGGCATGGACGTCAAGCACTTCAAGTGGGACGGGCGCTACTACCTGGTGCAGTCCCTGCAGTTCGGTGCAGGCGGGCCGAACAACGATCTCGGCGCCGTGATCCTCGACGTGACGGGTCTCCCCGACCCGTCCACCGTCCGGGAGGTCGCGCGCATCCATGAGCCCGACATGCCCGGCGGCTTCCACAACATCTTCATCTACAAGCACACCGACAATCGGGTGTACCTCTTCACCACGGCGAGCGCTCCGGGAGCCCTCGTGTACGATCTGGGAATGATCGTCGAAGGCGACCTGGAAAACGCTCGGGTCGGGATGGTCCCCGTTCCCGAGACCGCCCTGGGACAGGGCGCCAACCGAGGCTACCACGATTTCTACGTCGGGTACCATCCGGACACTGGTGAAGACCGCTTCTACGGCGGCGGTACGGGCGGCTACTACATCTACGACGTGTCGGATGTGGTGAACCCCGAACTGCGTATCACCCTCACCGGCGTGAGCGGCGTGAACTACGGCCACACCTTCACGCCCAGCCCGGACGGCCGCTACGTCATCGCCGAGACCGAGTACCAGTACGCACCGCTGCGGATCTTCGACCTGCAGCCGGCGTTGGAGGGGCAGCAGACCAACATCCGCTCGCCCATCTCGGCCTTCACGGCCAACTGGAAGCACCTCGTGCACAACCACGAGGTCCGTTGGCCCTACGTCTTCGTTTCCGGCTACCTCGACGGCCTGCAGATCTTCAACCTGCAGGACCCGCTCAACCCGGTGACGGTGGGCTACTACGACACGTACATCGGGCCGCCCAACACGGACCGTTCCGCCATGTTCAACGGGGCCTTCGGCGTGGACGTCCGCAACGAGGACGGGCTCATCGTGATCAGCGACATGTCGACGGGCTTCTGGACCTTCAAGATGGACGGATTCCAGGGCTGGAACGGCGAGCACTGGGGCGTGCCCAACATCTCCTCGGCCCAGAACTGGGACGCGCCTGTGGTGACGAGGCCCATCTCCGACCGCTAGCCGACACCCCCCGGGCGGTGACGAGGCCCGCCTGGGACCGCCGGCCGAGCAGGGCCGGGCGCCCCGCTACGTCGAGCCGTGGCGGGTCGTCTTGCTTTGTACCCACCGCACGAGGACCGTCGCGCTCACCGCCATGGTGGCCGCGATGGCATTGAACGCCACGTCCTGGAGGTCGTAGACCCGGTTCGGGAGGACGGCTTGGATGCCTTCGTCCGCCCACCCCAGCAGAGACGTGATCGCCACCGCGAGGAGGGCGGGCACGGGTACCGACCGTCCGCCTTCCCTACGCTCCCGCAACGCTTCGTAGACGAGCATGCCCACGAGTCCGTACTCGAACAGGTGCGACCGGGCCTCGGGCACCGGGAGGCGGATGAGCGTGGTGACGTAGACCGCCACCACCCCCAGGACGGCGCCCACCTCCACGGTACCGGGCCGCAACCGGGCCCACCGGGCCAGGGCCACCCCGCCGACCAGAGCCAGCACCAGCCAGGTGAACGGCCCCAGGAGTCCCCTCTCACGCAGGGCGGCGGCCAGCGTCTGCGCCGGTGACAGCGTGAGGTAGATGGCGACGACGACGACCGCCGTCCAAAGCCAGAGGCGCTTCTCCCGGGCCGACGCGAACACGCCTCGAGCGTCCGATCCATCCCCGCCCACCCGAGCCGCCGAGCGGGCGGCGTCGCGCACCAGGAGCCACGGCACCACCAGCATGACGGCGAGGAAGGCGGCGAGCGTCAGGAACGCCTGCCACGCCACCACCTCGGGGTCGGCGGTCACTCCCCGTCCGGCCTCCACGGAGGGGCTCGACGACTGGCCCGGAGCCAGATGAGGGAACTGGTCACATAGACGAGCGCAGCAGCCACCACTCCACCGACGTACAAGGCGTCGATGAGGTCGTAGTCCCACCAGAACCCGCCCGCCCCGTAGATGAGCCCCGCCGTGAAAAGGAGCGCCGAAGCCCCGATGATCGGGATCCATCGACCACCCGGTGCACCCGCGTCCTGGCGTGCGCCGGCGAAGAGCACCAGCGCGCCGAAGGCGAGGGCTCCGAGGGGGAAGAGGAAGAGGTTCGATGGGGGCTCGATGAAGCCCGCCAGGAATACACCGGCGAACGCCACGAGCATGGCCGTGACGAGCCTGAAGTGCGTGGTGCCGGTGGTGGCGTTCGGTGCATCCATACGCCCTCGGCTTCCGCTGTGGGGATACTGGTCCGGCCCGGTCCCACGAGCTACCGTCGGGCCCAAGGCCTGCTCCACCTCCACTCTTCAGGTAGGCATGTACGGACTCATGGGCAAGACCGAGCCGGGACGCCGGGACTGCGAGCCATGAGCTATGACCCCGATGCGGTCATCCGTTACTTCGATGCCTTCGGTCTCTCCGAGTTCCATCGACACGACGCCTCTCCCGTCCAGCGCATCAAGTTGGCCCTCCACATGCGATGCCTCCGCGCCTACCTGGAGCCGGGCTGTCGCGTGCTCGAGATCGGCGCGGGTCCCGGACGCTTCACCGAGGTCATGGCCGACCTGGACTGTCGAATCACGGTGAGCGACGTGTCCCCCACCCAGCTTCGGCTCAACGAGGAACGCGCTCGTGCCGAGGGCTACGCCGACGCCGTCGACGACTGGATCCTTGCCGACATCGTCGACCTGAGCGCGCTGCCGAGCGACGGCTTCGACGCCGTCGTCGCCTTCGGCGGGCCCTTCAGCTACGTCCTCGATCGCCGCCAGGATGCACTCGACCAGTGCCTGGACGTCCTGAAGCCCGACGGTCGCCTCCTCCTCAGCGTCATGTCGAAGTGGGGGACGCTCCACGCCCTCCTCGAGGGCGTCCACCGCCTGCCTCAGGAAGAGATCGAGGCCGTGGTGCGCACCGGAGACATCACACCCGCCACCTCTCCCAGCAGCGTGGAGGGCGGGCATTTCTGCCACATGTTCACGGCTTCGGAGTTGGAAAACTTCCTCACCGACTCGGGTCTCACCATCGCCTTCATGGCCGCCTCCAACGCCCTCTCGACCACGTGGAGCGAGATCCTCGAAGACGAGGCGGCCTTCGATACCGTCCTCGCTCTGGAGGAAGAGGCGACCCCGGCCCGGGGAGCGCATGACATGGGCACCCACATCATCGCCGTGGCAGACCCTTGATGTCCGGCGGCGACCGGGAGCCCACGGATTCGTGGCAGTCCTCGGCCCCGGAGCCTACCCTACCGAACCGCCCACTGGCCAGGAGCCTTCGATGAACCCTTGGATCTCCCACGTCGCGCTCGGAGTCGTGGCCTTCGGGGCCGGCTTCCTCCTCCGTCCGGCGCCCACCCCCGTTGCCACACTGACCGAGTCGCCCCCCGACCAGACGGCGGTGGCCGAGGCCGTGCCCGCCCCGGGCGTCACCGGAGTGGGCGGCATCTTCTTCAAGAGCGACGACCCCGCGACGCTCAGCGCCTGGTACCGGGAACGACTCGGCGTCGGCGTCCCCGAAGGCACGTTCGTATTCCAATGGCTCGAGCAGGACGACCCCGACGAGCTCGGCTACACGGTGTGGGGCGTCTTTCCGGCCAGCACCGAGTACTTCGCACCCTCCGACTCTCCGTATATGATCAACTTCCGGGTGGAGAATCTCCCGGCCCTGCTCGACGATCTACGGTCGACGGGCGTGGAGGTCGTCGGCGAACTCGAGGAGTACCCCAACGGCGCCTTCGCATGGATCCTCGACCCCGAGGGACGCAAGATCGAGCTGTGGGAGCCGGTGCCGTCCGCCGATGACCCGTACATCGGCTGACATGCGATCCCGTACCGCGACGGTTCTGCGCATCGGTGGCGAGCTCGCCATCATCGTCGTCGGCGTCCTCATCGCCCTCAGCGCCGACTCGGCGCGCGAATCGATGCAGGAGCGGAGAGCCGAGCAACGCCACTTGGAGGCCCTCCACGACGACCTGAACGAATCCATCAACCTCCTCGCGGCCTCCGACAGCAGCCGACAGCGCATCTTCACGGCGTTGGAGCGACTGCTGAATGAGGACCTGGACGCGACTCCAGCCGACTCGGTGACCCGGTGGGTCTACGACGGCCTGTTCCAGATCGCCTCGTTCGAGCCTCGGCTGACGGCCCTCGCTGATCTGGAGAATGCGAATCAACTCAGCCTTCTCACTCCTGCCGTCCGACGAGGCATTGCGGAGTTGAACCGCCAACTCATCCACCTGGGTCGGTTGGAGGACGATTTCTACAGATCCCAGCAGACCATGATCGACCCGTACCTCGTTCGGGAAACGCCCCTGACTCCCATCCTCGCCGTCGCCGACAGTCTTCCCATCGACGCCCGGATTGCCGCCTCGCCGGACTGGTCGGGCCTTCAGGCGCGAGAGGCGCGGAACGCCATGGCCTTCAAGCTTTCCCTCGGAAAGCTGGCCACCACGCGGCGAGTGCTCCTGCGCGACCACATGGAGACACTCCAGGGACTCGTCGGGCAGCGACTGCAGGAGCTCGACGGAGGGTGGGAGGGCGCCTAGGCTCGCACCGCGGCCCGCCCACTGGACCGACCGAAGAGGGGATCCGCATGACCCGCGCTCAGCACGCTCGCGAGTAGTACCACACG